>DAIPLH010000277.1:0-4599 GCA_036769325.1 Bacteroidota bacterium | reverse complement strand
GTCGAAAATCCAACAATAGACCTCAAGAAAACCGATGCCATGATCAACATGGACATGATCGGCAGGCTCCGGGACAAATTACTGACCGTCTACGGCACCGGGACTTCACCCGATTGGCCCCAACTTCTTAATGAGGTTAACAAGGACTCAACATTTGCTTTAAGCTTCGTTGATGATGGTTATGGCCCCAGCGATCATGCAGAGTTCTATGAGAAGGAAATTCCGGTACTGTTCTTCTTCACAGGCTCCCATAATGAATACCACAAACCATCTGACGACCCGGAGACACTGAATTACGAAGGAGCTGAAAGTGTCGCCCGTCTTGTTTCCCGGATTACGTCCAAGATTGGGACAAGAGGTGAAAAGCTCCCTTTTACCCACGTAGCGTCAACTTCGCCAGGATCCGGTGGATCAGAAAACCGCCAATTCAGCGTCACACTCGGGGTCATTCCTGACTATTCCGCCGATGTTGAGGGAATGAAGATTGGCGGGGTTCGCCCGGACGGACCTGCAGAAAAGGCTGGACTTCAGCCAGGTGACACAATCCTCGGCATGAAGGGGAAGAAGATCCTGAACATCTATGACTACATGGATATTCTGGGTGAACTGAAGGCAGGCGAAACAGTGGAAATTGACGTCCTTCGGGGAGAAGAACGTGTCACCTTTTCGGCGACCATGCAAGCGAGGAAGTAAAGACTATTCCTGCTGCGACATCAGCTGCTGTTGCTTCTCTGAAAGCTCCTCCCCACGCTCAATGACCACACTGCTGGCCGTCAGCATGACGATTGTCGAATCGGAATGAATTGACGAAGGATCCCCCCCTCCATCTTCCTCCCAGTGCTGACGTGTTTCCTTCGAAACGTGTTGCGTGGTTATTATTCCCTGGGCCTTGACCCTTTTTCCCTCCGAGCCAACCGGGACAAAAAACGCATAGTCCTTGAAATTGACCCGGATTTCCTTCCCTCCGTCTGCGATATACATCCAACAACCCTTACTCTGACAAACACCACGGGTTACTCCTTCGATGAAAACCGTCTGACCGTCGTATTCTGCCGCTTGCGCCATGATTTCAGACAGGCTCACCCGGTTCATCTCCGCAAGGGCTTCCCCATAAAGCCGCGGCTCCTCAAATGGCACATCAGGTGAACATCCGGCAAGCACGAGAGCCGCAGTGCTGAAAGCGAACAGAGCAGTTATCTTCATTGCGACCATCCCTTCAAATTGACTGATAATCAACTCATTTCCCCTGCTGGCATCCGCAACCGCAAAGTGAACGCAGCAACTCCCACGTATAGAGGCCCAGATCATGACCGTCACCCCATTGGAATTTCATCGCATATCCTCCAACCATCTCCACATGACGAACTTCATAGCGCCCAGGCGTTGATTTGTCAGCTTCAGGAGGAACGTAGGTTCTGAGCAGGACAGTCTCACCCTTGCAGGAGGCACAGGGGCAGGTATCACGGATCTGAAAAACGCTTATCGGTCCAGCATGTCCATCATCCCACAGAGCCTGGAATTCAGTTTTGCTGGTTTGAGATAATTTTCTAATTTTCAATGTGTTAGCAGTAACCCTCTCATGCTTGGTGACTATACGAGGAGGGCGTCATTCAGAATGATATCTTCTCTCGCTTCTCCATAGACAAAGCTCACGCGCGCAACCCGGATATCCGGCTGAACCGAGGGCACGTAGACGCGGTCAATATGAACAACTCGTCGGGAATCGCGAAAGGAAGACACGCCAGTAACGCCACCAAAATGATCACTTCTTCCAAAGGCAACATGAAGCCCCAGCTTCTCATCAAGTAATGTACTCCCGCAAGCCTTAACACCCCATTCCCCAAGGACACCTATTCCGATTTCAGCGATGTTCCCATAGGCCGGCTCTTCACTGAGGGCCTGTTGCTCCTTGTCGGATTGGACCCCCGAAGAAGTGACTCTACCGGCATGATTCTGCCTTATTTCATAGAGCACAATTTCATTCCCAAATTGGACCGGCAAAGTCCCAGCTGAACGACTCGGGATGCCCTCCCGTTCTCCCTCGTAGGGAACTATATATGCCTCTCCAGAGGGAAGGTTGCCAACCATGCCTTTTTCCCGAATCAGCCCACCGCTCGCATGTCCTTCCCTGAAGCGGGTATCGAAGCACACCTGGTATTCACCCTGTTCGGTTTTTAAGAGAATATCGATCTCTGTCGCCTGATCCATTCGTTTTTTAAGTTCAACGACTTTTTCATGAATCTTCTCATATTCGAGACTCAGTGAGGGAATCATGGCCCTCGAAAACCCCGGCATCGTAGCTCCCCTGAACCTCAGTTCACGAGCGAGGAGTTTCAATGGAGCCGTTGCTGAGAACTCCGTCATCGCAATGACAACACTCGCGTCGGTCAGCACTTCCCGGAGAGAAACTGTTTCGCCTTCGGATCCATCCTTCAAAATGAGTTGCAATGTCTCTGGCAAGTCATTGTTGTTGCTGTCAACACTGGCATATGTATAAAGTTTTACATCGGTAAATGGAAGTCGGGTCAGATTGTTCTGGAGAAGGGCGTGCCATTCGTTGCAGATTTGTCGCCTCTCAGCCCATTCAGCATTGTCCGCATCATTGCCGGAAGGAACATCGGTCAACAGGGCAAGACTTCCTTCGCCCGGAGCAGGCCGGAAAACGGTATCAAGGAGATCCGAAAGCTGCTGAAAATCAAGCTGTTGCCCGAGAGGTGTCAAGGCCTACAGCATCCTGCGCGCAACTTCACGCAGGGCATCCTTGGTTAGAAACTTCTGGACGAGGGGGAACAGGATATGATTTTCCTTGTGAATATGGTTAACGAACATCTGGACAATGACCTTTGAGATGCTCAGGAGCTCTTCTGCTGCGATTTTGTCCTCCGGTCGGCCCTTTAGGCGTACGACGGCCTTTCGGAAGACAACAAACTTCTTTTTCATCTGGCGATGCTCTTCCCTCATGAGTGCCGTAGGGCCCTCGACGTACCGCTCTAACACGGGGAACAACGCCTCCTCCTCGCTCTTGTTGTGGACACTGATTTCTTCCTCAATGAACTCAAGAGCTGTGGTCACTTTTCGAAACTGAACGTCGCTGAAGCCATCCGCAAGGATTGATTGTGTTGCCACATTGAGGGCAGAAAGATGCTGGAGGGCATGGTCGTGCTCCTGCATCAGCTGGGCTATAGGGTCAATGCCCTTCTTTGGGGTCATTGTCGGGGACATCGAGCGATTACTCAAGCTCCAGCATGGTCGTGTAACGCGTCGTTCCCCTCTCCATACAATTCTCAATCTCCTGCAACAGGCCCCGTGTTATCTCGTCCTGGTTATCCTCCATCGCATCAAAGTCCTCCAACGAATCCGCTACGATAACTTCAGAGAATTGATGTTCTTTCCCCTTTGCCTGGAAGACGGTATAGTTTCTTCCCTCTTCGCCCTGTAAGCGGTTTCGGAGTTGCCTGACATTCGAAAGATATGTTTCACGCATGTCTGGCCGAACCTGATAGGAAACTGTAAAAAGAACTTTCGGCATCCGTTTGCTTCCTTTCTGTGTTAGTATCCTGCGTCCCTGATTTCTTGCTCGTTCATTCCAAAGTGATGTGCAATCTCATGAATCAGAACTTCTCTTATTTTTGCAGCAATTTCTGCTTCTCCATGTGCGACGCGTTCAATGTTTTTCTGGTACAAAGAAATCTTGTCCGGCGTAACTGCATATGCTCCGTAATGCGTACCGCGCCGGCTTAGTGGTACGCCCTCATAGAGACCGAGAAGGAACCCGCCCTTCCCCATCTTCGCGGACATTTCGGGCCGCGGGTAGTCCTCAACAACGAGGACAACATTTTCAATTTTCCTGCTCAGCTCCTCCGGGAGACTCTCAAGAGCCTCCTGGGTCAATTGCTCGAATCTTTGACGATCCATCAGCCCTGGAAGATCAGCGGAAGGAATGACGCGGCAGAAAGAAACATCCCAACGAACAGGGCGATGCAGATGCCTTTCCATGGAGAAACTTCATGTCCGACAACAGATGCCTTGACAAGCAGCCAGAGAGACCAGAGAATGCACCCTCCGTGCAGAAACAGCAGGGTTCCATAGATCGTAGGTTTCAATTCCCATGGGGTTGGCGGAGATCCGAAGAATGAGAGTCCGAAAACCCCAATATCAACCGGTATGATAAAAATCAAAGAGAGAATAAAAGGAATCATCGCATACGCCATGAGGGCAAGCAGATTCCTGAAGTTCCCCTTTCCCCCCATTCTCCGGCCGAAGGCGTTAGACATCGCCACCAGGCAGAGAAGTCCCGCAATACCGAGAATGGGCCCCAGAAAAAGGCCCGTCACCAGGAGCACAAACAGATTGGGAATCCATGTGCTTCCTTTGCTGACCCACAGAGCTGTGTAAGCCCACATGATCCCGAAGAGCGAAGCGAGGACGAGGGTATAGTTTTTGTGCGTTGCAAGAGCAATTTTTCTGAAGGCCCGAACCGGCGATTCGATGACTGTCCAGGCAGTGGTAAAAAGGTCCAGAGCGTCCACCTTTGATTGCAAATAGCCACGGCAGGAGACGCAAATAACGGCCAGATCAGCGTTCCCTGTTCCGCAAACA
>DAIPLH010000276.1:0-4609 GCA_036769325.1 Bacteroidota bacterium | reverse complement strand
ACGAACAACCGCGAACCGGCGCAACAGCACTGACCCTGATTGAAGAACAGCCCGAAATAAGCGCCCTCCACGGCAGCGTCCAGGTCGGCATCGGCGAAGACGACATTGGGGCTCTTGCCGCCCAGCTCCAGGGTGACGCGTTTAAGGTTGCTGCGCGCCGCGGCTTCCATGATGATCTGGCCGGTCTTGTATTCGCCGGTGAAGGCAACCTTGTCCACCATCAGGTTCGAGGTCAACTCCTTCCCGCATTCAGAACCAAAACCTGAAATGATATTGACTACGCCATCGGGAAACCCGATTTCAGCAATCAGTCGGGCCAGCTCCATCGCGGTGACCGATGTCTCCTGTGAGGGCTTCAAGACAATGGTATTTCCGGCAGCAAGAGCAGGTCCGAGTTTCCAGATTGCCATTTTCAACGGAAAGTTCCAGGGGATGATACATGCGACAACGCCAACGGGCTCATGAACCAGAACGTTCCTGCTGTAGCCCGGCTTCGAGACGGTATCCAATTGCTCGTCAAGATCGAGTTGCGCCAGCTTGGAGAAGCTGTTCATGTTTCGGGCACTCAGATAGATATCCTCTTTGGCCTTTTTCAGTGTCGAGCCAGAGTCTGCGACTTCAAGCTCGGTAAGGAGTTTCGCGTTCTCGTTGATCTTGTCCGAAATTGCCTTCAAAAACCTGGACCGTTCGTCCCTGGACATCCGCGGCCATGGACCCGAGTCAAAAGCGGTCCGTGCTGATTCGATCGCTTTCTTCGTATCGGCCGTTCCTGCCTTTGCAAAGGAAGCGATGGCTTCCTGATTGAAGGGGTTGATAGACTGAAACGTTTGGCCGTCTCTTGCGTCAACAAACTTGTTTCCAATAAACAGCTGGTAATTTCTCAACCTCGATCTCCGCTGGTGGATTTCAAACCGGTATGCATTGTTCCTGTATGGACGGGGTGATGGGGATTACTCGAAAGGACATCCGCAAAAAAGGTAGCGAAAAAACAGGAATACCTCAACCAATTGGAATTCCATGTGCAAATCCATATTTTCTGCCAAATGTCACGACACTTCGACCCTCCTCATGCCTTCGTGAGACTGCTCGGCCCGATTTGCCTCTTCGTGGTCACCGTCGCCTCAGGATTTGCCGGCGACGGAACGAGGGTCATGAGGGCAGTCAGGACCCCTATTCCACCTGTCCTTGACGGGTTCCTCAGTGATAGTGTGTGGAGTAGCGCGGTTCCCGCCGGTGATTTCATACAGCGCGATCCGGTGGAGGGGCAACCTGCGACCGAGCCCACTGAGATTCGCGTCCTCTACGATAACACTGCGCTGTATTTCGGTTGCATGTTCTTTGACTCGGAACCGGGGAACATCGTTGCTCTTTTGACACGCCGGGACAATGAGGTCGAGGCAGATCACGGCTCGATCCGCATCGACTCCTATCACGATCACCAGACCGCGTATGAGTTTACATTCAATGCGGCGGGCGTGAAGGTCGACATTCTTCAGTACGATGACGCAAACAGGGAAGACCCTTCATGGGATCCGGTTTGGGACCTGCAGACCCAAATTCAACCTAATGGCTGGAGTGCCGAGCTGAGAATCCCCTTCAGTATTCTCCGGCACAAGGAGAGTTCGGTCCAATCCGGAGAGGGTGAATGGGGGATCAATGTCATTCGCCACGTCAGCCGCAAACAGGAGGATTCGTACTGGGTCTTTACTCCAAAAAAAGAGAGCGGGTTTGTGTCACGTTTCGGACACCTTACAGGGTTGCGCGATGTACCATCGCCCAGACAGTTGGAGATGCTTCCGTTTGTTGTGGGCAGACAGGAAATTGAACCGGAGACTGGGCTCCAGGAAGGGCGGAATGAATTCAATGTCAACGCAGGGCTCGACTTGAAATACGGCCTCACCAGCAATTTTGTCCTGGACGCCACCTTCAATCCGGATTTTGGACAGGTGGAGGCTGATCCTGCAGTACTCAATCTCACGACATACGAGACGTTCTATCCGGAAAAACGTCCGTTCTTTATTGAGGGAACGCAGATCATCCGCTTTTCAACATTTGGGGATGCCTTTGGTCCGGGGATGTTCTATTCGCGAAGAGTTGGGAGAGCCATTTCCTCGGACGAAGTATCCGTCCCGGATAATGGGAGAATTGTTTCCGTTCCACAGTCTGTATCGATCCTCGGTGCGGCAAAGTTCAGCGGAAAGACAAGCAGTGGATTCTCTATCGGAGTCATGGAAGCATTCACGGAGGAGGAAGTTGCAACGGTGGTTGATTCCTCCGGAAACCAGAATGAACAGGTCCTGGAACCATTTGCTCATTACAATGTGATTCGACTGCGACAGGATGTTCTCGAGAATTCGAACATCGGGTTGATTATGACATCCACTTCAAAAACATCCAGATCGCCCGCGCTGACAGCAGGGGGTGACTGGAACCTGCGTTTTGGAGGGAACACCTATCAGGTTGATGGATTCCTTGCGCTTTCCCGAACCACGAACACACTTGCCGAGCGAGTGAACGGATCGGCCGGGAAGGTGCATTTTTCAAAAATCGCTGCAGAGCACTGGCTTTGGGATTTTGGCCTCGATTTTACCTCTAAGGGATACAATATTAATGATGTTGGATTCTTTTTCCGTCCAAACGACTACGGCGGGACGGGAACTCTCCGGTACAAGGAAGACTCGCCCTCCGAGGTCTATAGAAACTACAATGCCTCGGTTTTTCTGCATGAACGGGAAAACTTTGACGGTCGGAACCTTGTCCGCGAGGCGAATTCGAACATCGGATTCCTGTTCTCAAACTACTGGGAAAGCGAACTCTCAGCTGGCGTTGACGTAGGGGAGTATGACGATCGCGAAACCCGGGGAAACGGGGACTATCTGCGCCCGCATCCGTACGCGGTCACGCTTTCGATAGAAACGGATGGTAGAAAGGACATCATTCTCTCGTTTGACCAGATTTTTGGCTGGGATACCCTGTTGAAGGATCGGATGGCAACAACGATTGGAGTTCTGGTAAGGCCGGTGACGTGGATGGACTGGATGCTTGAAGCGGGCTACGACCGAACGAGGAATCTGGAGGCATGGGTCGACAATGTGCCCCAACCGGATGCAACAACAGCGAGTATTTTTGCTGACCGGAGCACGGAAGAGGTTGACATCACGCTGCGCGGCACTGTAACCTTCACACGGGATCTGACCCTCCAGCTCTATGCACAGATGCTGCTTGCGAACGGCAGATATGAAGACTTCAGACGACTGGTCGGCACTTCGGCATTTGAATCTTATGCCTATACTGGAAACCCTGATTTCAACGACCAGTTTTTCAACATGAACCTGGTCGTTCGCTGGGAATACCTTCCGGGCAGCACGATGTTCTTTGTCTGGTCGCAGGCCCGCGAGAATTCCAATGGGATGGTCGATGCGACGTTCTCAGATAACGTGGAGACGACGTTCACTGTTCCGGCAGGGAATGTGGTGCTTCTGAAAGTCAGCTATTGGCTGAATCTCTAAACCCAATGTCCAATCGTCAGGACCGACAGGAAGGGTACCGGATCCTCGAGCACCCCTCAGATCTCGGAATCGAGGCGTATGGAAGTACTCTGGCAAAGGCCTTTGAGCAGAGTGCAATCGGCCTGATTTCGATCATCGTTGATCCGTCATCATTATCCGGCAAGGAATCCCGTCGTGTCTCCCTTGCCGCCCGGGATACTGATCAACTGTTGGTAAAGTGGCTCGAAGAAATCCTCTATCTCTACGACGGAACCGGTTTCATGACGAGCGAAGCAGTTGTGGAGGAGATGACTCCGACTGGACTGAGGGCGGTCCTGAGAGGGGAAGCCTTCGACTCCGCCCTCCACACCCCACGACTTGATGTCAAGGCGATTACTTACCACCAGCTGTCAATCCGAAGTGCACAAGGGGGCTTTGTTGCCACCGTCTATCTTGATATCTGACAAAACAGACTTTCCCGCGCATCTATGAAGCAACTTGATGAGTTCCGGTTTCTGCTTCCCATCTCACACAAGAATGGGATGAAAGTCGAAGGGCTGGTGTTCGCCGACAAGCATCTCATGAAGCAGATCCAGCGGGATCAAACCCTGGATCAGGTTGCGAATGTGGCCACGCTGCCTGGTCTTGCAGGCCGTTCCCTCGCCATGCCTGACGCGCATCAGGGATATGGTTTTTGCATCGGCGGTGTTGCTGCTGCTGACCCTGATCGAGGGGTCGTTTCAGCCGGCGGTGTTGGATTCGATATCAACTGCGGAGTCCGGTTGCTTGCGACTCCCTTCATGGCGGAAGACTGTGCCGACCGGCTCGAAGATTTGCTCGGCCAACTGTTCAGGGATATTCCCTGCGGTGCAGGACGGAGGGGGATGGTCACGGTCAGCAAGTCCGAGCTGGACAGTGTTCTGGAGGATGGTGCTGCATGGGCAGTGCGGAACGGCTATGGGGACGAGGAGGACCTCGTTCGCCTCGAAGAGTTCGGGAAGTTGCCCGGTGCAGAACCGGATTTTGTCAGTGAAAGGGCAAAGGATCGCGGACAGCACCAGTTAGGAACACTAGGGTCCGGGAATCACTTTCTTGAAATTCAGAAAGTTGACGAAGTGTTT
>DAIPLH010000275.1:0-4613 GCA_036769325.1 Bacteroidota bacterium | reverse complement strand
GATTTCAACTGCATCTGGACCATCTGTGGCATTTCCACGATGCAATTCGCTCGAGCGAACAATTCTCGCCATACCTTGGCATAGGCGGAAGGCTGATAGCTGATGATGGTGACGGAGGATTCGGTGTCAGAGTACCATTGGGCATGGTGTGGATTCCTCAAAACGCACCGCTCGATGTCTTTGTCGAAATCGTCCCTATTCTGGACCTGGCTCCCTCCACAAACCTCGAAGGGAATTGGGGTCTGGGAACCCGATTCTTCTTCGATTGATGTTCGAACTGATGGACCGGTCTGAACGTATGCGCCCAATGGGGATGGAGCAACAAACGGACCGGGATGGTTGTTCCTGACAGGGGCGGTCTAATGGCCGCCCCAATTTTAGTAGTCAAACCGGAGATAAGCAAATGAAAAGACTAAGACTAAATCGCTTGTTTGTAGCTCCAGGCATTGCAGTGTTGTGCTCAGTAATGATGCCGGTGGATGTGTCGGCTCAGATTTCGTTCACGAATGATGTGCAGCCGATCTTTACCGCGAATTGTGTGAACAGAGGGTGCCACCCCGGGGGCGGGGCCCCGTTCTCTCTTCAGGAGGGAGCCAGCTATATGAACCTTGTAAGCGTCACTGCTTCAAATCAGACATGCGGTGCGACGCTAAGGGTTACACCTTTTGATTCGGACGCGAGCGTGCTGTATTTGCGGATTTCAGGACAACCGCCATGTGCCAGGATGCCCCTCATCGGGGATACTCTCTCGCTGGCCGATCAAAACACGATTCGTGATTGGATCGATGAAGGAGCAATGAATGACATCACGGCGATTGGTGACGATGGAGATCAGATTCCGGAGAAAATTGCTTTGCATCAGAACTATCCCAATCCCTTCAATCCATCAACAACGATCAGTTTTTCCCTTCCTATATCAAGCGACGTCTCCCTGACGATACTCAACCTCCTCGGTGAGGAAGTTGCGACCGTAGCATCGGGTCATCATAGCGCAGGGACTCACAACGTTCAATGGGATGCGACCGGACATCCAAGCGGAGTGTATTTTTACAAGATGCAGGCAGGGAGTTACGTTGAGACGAGGCGGCTAATACTGATCAGGTGAGCAAGATGTGAGATGGGGTATTGCCCGAAGGCGGCCAGTGTGGTTCATGATTCACGATTGATGATTCATGATTGATGAGGGGAGGTTGTAGAGCGAGACTCCCGTCTCGCTTCAGAAGCGGGGTGAGATTGGCAGTGAGGTTTTTGACAGCAGAGTTTTTTCTGTGTCGGGGTTTGATTAATCAAACCCCGACTGGACTATCTGGTGGGGATGAAGCTGACTGGCTCAATCCTTCCCGTAATGAACTTCATTCCAGCCACGTCGATCTCCTGATCAGGTGGTCGAGTCCACTTCATCACGAATCCTACCGAGAGATCAAACCTCGCAGCAATTGAACGCTTTTTGTTGTTCCTGATGCGGTCTTTACTGGTCAATCGTTAATCATTAACCGCGCACGCTCTCTTAGTACGTCAAGGTTATTCCCGCTCCCAAACCCATGTCACTATCATAGTGCGTTGAGAGCGAAAAATACTTCGTCAGGATATATCTGGCGCCCACCATATACTCGGCATCCGAGTTGACCATGAAACCAAGTCTCAGGCGGTTGGTGATGGAAATATCCTCTCTGCTGAGTTGGAGCCGCATCTTCCCGTCTGTATCAATCCTGCCATCGGCAACGAGCAACATCGGCAACGTGTATTGTATACCTGCGACGAATGCTTTCCTGTCGTTCTTGTTGCTTACCTGACCGAACCAGTTGTTCTCCGGAGAGTCCACTTTTTTGTAGTGATAGTCGAACCCCACATAGGGAAACAACCACTGCATCCTGTCAAGATAACGGCCAACGTTTGCTTCAACTTCGTAACCATGCTCGTCGTGATAGCCCAGGTGCCAGAGGACGCCCAGCTCCCAGCGGGTGTTGGCATACATTGCTTCACCGTCGCTCCCGTTGCTCTCCAGCCCTGCATGCGCCATGAAGTGGAACTCGCGATCGTCATCAAACAACCTTTGAATGGCGTTCTCCGGATCTGGTAAGTCAGGATTTGGCGGAGAATTCTCGTAGCTGAAAATCCTTCCCATCCCGGACATCATGTGATACAGAATGTGGCAATGAAAAAACCAATCACCGCCAGCCTCGGAAGCTGCAAATTCTATGGTGTCCCTCTCCATTGGCATGATGTCGAAGACGTTCTTCATAGGCGCGTATTCGCACTGTCCGTTCAAAACCCTGAAATCGTGTCCGTGAAGGTGCATGGGATGCCGCATCATGCTGTTATTGAAAAACACGATTCTCAGGTTCTCCCCCTGTTTGATGAGGATCTTGTCACTCTCTGAGATCGTCTCGTTATCCATTGTCCATACGTAGCGATTCATATTCCCTGTCAAAACAAATTGCAATTCTCTGAAGGGTGCCGCAGGCAGCGTTGTTTTTCTCATTGAACGTAACATGCCATAATGAAGGGTGACGATGCCGGAATCATCATCGTTCATTCCCGACATGACGTGCCCACCATGATGTGAATGACTGTCTTCCTCGTCCATTTCCGGCATGTCGTGGGTTTCCACCGTGTCTTCCGGGATCTCGGGTCCTGTTATTTCCGGATACATGACAGTGTTCATGTCCATTTCCTGGTTTTGCATTCTCATTCCGGGTATTTCAATGATGTCACCGTTCATATCCATCATATCGTTCATCATTTCCATTCCGGCAAAATATTTCAGCAGAGGCAGCCTTGTCGCCGGTACCTTCTCCCCGCTGCCAAGCCAGAGTGAGGCTGACCCGGTACGGTCTTCCGGCGTTGCGAGGAATTCATAGCTCTTGTTCTCGGGTATCGTCACGACAACATCATAGGTTTCCGAGACAGCAACAATTAACCTGTCAACTTCCACCGGTTCTACGTCATTACCATCGGTGGCAACAACTGTGATCCTGCCTCCTGAATAGGTAAGCCAGAAATAATCGGAGCCACCGGCGTTTGCAATGCGCAACCTCACCTGATCGCCGGCCTTGAATTGAGGCTGCTCATCCTGGGTTTTCCCGTTCATCAGGAAGCTATCGTAGTACACGTCACTCACATCCATCGCGTGCATCCGTTTCCATTCATTGATGAGCTTGGTTCCAAAATGACCGTCGAATAATGCTTCACCGTAGCTCTGGGTGGCATCTTTCTGAACAGCAAACCAGTCCGTACCGGTTTTGAGGCTGCGATGGACTTCTTCCGGGTTCATATCGGTCCATTCACTCAGGACAACAGGGAGCGTGGGGATATCCCATTCTTCCCTCTTGTTCATGATGAAGGCGCCGTACATGCCTATTTGCGCCTGGAGCCGTGAGTGGCTATGGTACCAGTGGGTGCCGTGTTGAACGATGGGAAATCGATACACGTGTGTTGCAGAGGGCTCGATCGGCATTTGTGTCAGATAAGGCACGCCGTCATAGCGGTTAGGGAGAATGAGGCCGTGCCAATGCAGCGACGTTTCTTCGTCGAGATTATTATTCACATGGATTTCTGCAGTGTCACCCTCTGTAAATGTCAGAGTAGGCATCGGAATCACTCCGTTTACGGCAATAGCGCGGGTCGCATCTTCTCCGAACGTTACCATCGTATCAGTGATGGTGAGGTCATAACGGACGGTTTGTTGGGCGAGAGCAGTAGCTGAAGAGAGAAAGAAGAGTAGTGGAATGATCAGAGTTTGCTTCATGAACGAATTGTCCCTTGGATGACATTGCGACGTGACAGTTTAGATTCTCATGAACTCACCCCCTTATCCTGGGTCAAACAATCTCCCCCTCCCTTTCAAAGGGAGGGGGAACCTGAGTTTTGATAGCCGGGTCTACGACCTCGTAGAGGGGAGAGCTCTTTACAGAAACCAAATTGAGACAGAAACCTTTACTTCGTGACACTTGAAAAAAGAACAAATATCTTTGGGATGCAATGAGGCGCCCTGACGTTCGCTTGTACTCGCGTTCATTCGCGGTTTCAACTGAATACCAACCGCGATTTTACGCAAATTGACGCGAATCAGTGTAGATAGTGAGTGCTGCGCTCTTTTACCAAAACCGGATTCGTGTTTATTCGCGGTTTCAACTAAATACCAACCGCGAATTTACGCGAATTGGCACGAATTGGACGGCCGATCAAAGGGAGTGCAACAGGGGAAAAAGGAGTGGATGGTGAGACGTGGGATCAGAAGTGCGGAAACGATTCACGATTCACAATTGACGATTGACAATTAGCTGTTATCGGTTAACTGTTAACTATTTTTTCTACCAATGAATATCCTCACTCACTTCAGCAGCAGCATCTTCTTCGTTTCCACGTAACTGCCTGCGTTCATCCGACAGATGTAGATTCCACTCGACACCGTGCCGCCGACCTCATTCCTTCCATCCCAAACTGCTTCGTGGTGGCCTTGCACCTGCTCTTGGTCGACAATGGTCTTCACCAGCTGTCCAAGTGTGTTGTAGACCCTCAGGCTGACCTGCCCCGGTTCGCCGAGGGCATAGCTGAATGTCGTTGACGGGTTAAACGGATTCGGGTAGTTCTGGTGGAGAATAAATTCAAGC
>DAIPLH010000274.1:3093-4653 GCA_036769325.1 Bacteroidota bacterium | reverse complement strand
AGGATCTGCACAACAGAATAATGAGGGCTCGTTGCGACAATCCGGCCGACGAGTCCATCATACGAAACAACCGGCATGTCCACAGCAACGCCCTGTTCCTCACCAGCATCCAGGGTCATCACATTCCTGAAGAACTGAAAATTCTTGCCGACCACATTCGCACCAACATACTCGTGGGTACCCTGTTCCTTCAGGTCAAGCATTTTTCTCAGCCGGACATTTTCCGCCGCAGCATTGCGATGGAGGCTCAGTTCGTCGGATAATGTGAGATTCTTTTCCCGGAGCACCCTGTTCTCTTCCGTGAGGGCAAAGTAGTCGGGGATGAAATCAAAGGTATCCTCAAGGGCACCAATGGCGAGGATGGTCACCGAGCGGATGCTGCTGACCTGGGGATTGTTGTTGCTGGCTATGAGGAGGACAGAAATCAGGACGGAAAGGATGAGGGCGAGATAATCCTTGTAGCCTGACAGTGTATAGACAATACGCCTCATCGTTTATTCACACTCCGCTACGAGGAACCGTCTCAGTATCTCTTGCTCTTGAGCAACACTTTCGAATAGTGGCTAAGGCCTTCGAGAACCTTCCCGGTGCCGCGCACGACGGCGGTCAGGGGATCCTCCGAGACATGAACAGGCAAACTTGTTTCAAGACGCAGTCGTTCGTCCAGACCCTTGAGCAGCGCCCCTCCTCCGCTGAGCATGATCCCGCGGTCTAGAATATCTGCCGCAAGTTCAGGCGGCGTGCGCTCAAGCGTCAGCTTCACTGCCTCGACGATCGACTGGATCGCTTCGCTCAGCGCTTCCCTGATTTCGACCGAGCTTGCCTCTGTGATTCTGGGAATTCCGTTCACAAGGTCCCGTCCGCGGACCCGGATGGTGATCTCCTCTTTGAGCGGCATCGCGGATCCCACCTCACACTTGATCGATTCGGCCGTTCTTTCTCCGATCAGCGTGTTGTGATGCTTCTTGAAGAACTGGATGATTGCGTTGTTCATTTCATCGCCTGCAATCCGGATTGACTCCTCATTCACAATTCCAGAAAGGGCAATAACCGCAATCTCTGTCGTTCCTCCGCCGATGTCAACGATCATGTTTCCAACCGGGGCTTCCACATCGAGTCCGACGCCAATGGCGGCAGCCATGGGCTCGGCAATAAGGTGAACTTCCTTTGCCCCGGCATGCTCAGCAGAGTCACGGACCGCACGCTTCTCGACTTCGGTCACGCCGCTCGGAACGCAGACGACGATGCGTCGGCTCGGTCTCCAGTTCGCATGGATCTTCTTGATGAACTCCCGAAGCATCCCTTCCGCAATCTCGAAGTCAGCAATCACGCCGTCCTTCATCGGTCGTATCGTCCTGATATCCCTGTGCGTTCTGCCGAGCATCTCCTGGGCTTCTTTTCCGATGGCGACGATCTTCTTCGTGTTGCGGTCGAAGGCAACGATCGACGGCTCGTTCAACACAACCCCCTTGCCGCGAAGGTAGATCAGCGTGTTCGCGGTCCCAAGGTCGATCGCAAGATCAGCAGAAAAGAATGAAAAGAGTCCCATGAGCTTTCTAT
>DAIPLH010000274.1:0-3083 GCA_036769325.1 Bacteroidota bacterium | reverse complement strand
GAATTCCATGGCAATGTTATGTTCATCCGCTGCCTGGATCACCTCTTCATCCCGGATCGAACCGCCGGGTTGAATGACTGCTGTCGATCCTGCCTTGACTGCTTCAAGAAGGCCATCGGCAAAGGGGAAGAATGCATCCGAAGCAGCCGCAGATCCCTTCAGATCGAGTCCGGCTTCCGCCGCCTTCCTTGCCGCGATCGACGAAGAGTCAACGCGCGACATCTGGCCTGCACCAATCCCGAGTGTTCTGTCGCCGGTCGCATAGACGATGGCGTTCGATTTGACATGCCTGGCAACTCTCCACGCGTAGATCATCGCTTTCAATTCGCCTTCCGTCGGCTTTCGCTTCGTCACAACAGTGAGTTCGCTTCTGCCCACACGATGTCTGTCCGACTCCTGAACGAGAAAGCCTCCGGGAACGCTCCGGACGTCGGGTTCATCGAGAGCCCGGAGATCCGAGGTCACTTTCACAAGTCTTCTGTCTTTCTTCTTCGTCAGGAGTTCGAGGACCGGGGCTGGAAAATCAGGAGCAACGATGATCTCTGAAAAAATCTCATTGATCATCTTCGCTGTCGCGACATCGGGCGGTCGGTTCAATGCGATCACACCACCAAAGGCCGACTTTGGATCGGTGGCGAGAGCCTTGGCGTATGCATCTGCCGGGGTGCTTCCTGAACCGACGCCACATGGATTTGTGTGCTTTACGATTGCAACTGTCGGCTCATCAAAATCCGCTGCAATTCTTGCAGCAGCAGAGAGATCTACAATGTTGTTAAAGGAAAGTTCCTTCCCATGCAATTTCTCAAACACCGATCCGAAGTTTCCATACAGAGCAGCTCTCTGGTGCGGGTTCTCACCGTACCGGAGATCGGACTCCTTCCTCCGACCGATCTGCAACATGGCCGGGAGGGAATTTGCAGGATCAGATCGTTCGAGGTATTGTCCGATAACACTATCGTAGGATGACGTGTGCCGGAAGACCTCTTTTGCAAGGTTGAAGCACATGTTTTCGCTGACAGCACCCCCATTCTGTTTCATTTCGGCCAAAACAAGGGGATAGCTTTCAGGATTCACCACCACCGCTTTGTGCTTAAAATTCTTCGCCGCCGCCCGCAGCATCGCCGGACCGCCTATGTCTATCTGCTCGAGAGCGCTATCGAGCGGAACGCCGTTCCGTGCGATGGTCCTTTCGAAGGGATAGAGATTCACGACAACCATGTCGATGGCTTCGATCCCATGCTCCCGCAATTCGTCATCATGATGGGCATTTCCACCGACGGCGAGAAGGCCCGCATGGATGCGTGGATGAAGGGTTTTCACACGTCCATCAAGGATTTCCGGAAAACCTGTCACTTCAGAAACGGACACCGCCGGGACGCCTTCTCCACGCAGTGTTGTGGCAGTGCCACCGGTTGAGATGATCTCAACTCCCATTCCGTGAAGTGCTCTGGCGAATTCGACAAGGCCGCGCTTGTCTGATACACTGATCAGGGCGCGGCGAATCTGGGGCAAGGAGGGTCCTCTACACTAGTGGCGTTGAACAACAGTATCTTTAAGCGATATCTTTCCTTCGGCGATGAGCCGGAGGGCTTCTGCATAAAGCTTATGCTCAAGGCTTAACACTCTCGCCGAGAGCGAGTCCACAGTATCCGATGGAAGAACCGGGACTGTTCCTCTCAGCACAACAGGTCCTCGGTCGTATTCTTCATCCACAAGATGAACTGAAGCGCCGGACTCTCTGTCACCGCTTGCGAGCACCGCACGATGAACGTGCTCGCCGTACATTCCTTTCCCTCCAAATTTCGGAAGAAGGGCAGGATGAATGTTGATGACCCTGTTTCTGAATGCTTCGATGATCCTTGGATGAAGTCGTTTCATGTAACCGGCGAGGACAATAAAATTCACGCCTCGTTCCCGGAGAGCCGTCAGAAGAGCCTCCACGTATGCGTCTTCATTCGGAAACTGACGGCTACTCAGATGCAACGCCGGAATGTCAAAGCTCCGGGCAAGTTCAAGAATCCCTGCATCCCCATTGTTGCTGATAACGACAGCGATGTTCACATGAGGCAGACTGCCGTTACGGATTGCCTGTTGTATTGCATTGAAATTTGATCCTCTTCCGGATCCAAAAACAGCAACGCGCAGCCTGGCTTCCGCTTCCTTCATGTCCATTTTCAACATCAAAAGGTAGGGGAATTTCGGTAGAGAATCAATCAAACCTCGGGTTTTACAAGGCGATAGGAGGATGGAGGGTGAGATGGTGACTGGTTAGAGCACCGGTGACTCAAGAAGGTCGATTGATAATGTCTGTGTGTTCACCCGCGCGGTGACGCCGATAGGGAGGGTGAGTTTCTGAGGTTGATGACCGAAAGGAAGGTTTGCCAGGAATGGGACTTTGACGTGGCCAGAGACTTCTCTGAGGACCTCGGCAATGGTTTGCGATCCAGGAACACTTTGCTTCGGCACGCAATCGGTAAACTGTCCGCCCAGCAAACAGCTTGCAGCTCCGAGGATCCCGGAGTTCCTGAGTTGCATCATCATGCGATCGACCCGATACGGTTCTTCGCCGACATCCTCAAGGAAGAGAATGCTGCCCTTGAAGCCCGGAACGAAGGGAGTGCCCAGCAGATTTACTACCAGCGAGAGGTTCCCGCCGAGGATTCGCCCCGTTGCTTTCCCCTTGCGATGGACAACCGTGGTTTCGCCATCCAGACTAATCCGCCGTTTGTTGGACGGTGAAGTGAGAACGCTCCAGAAGTGTTCTTCGGTAAACGGATCCCTGCTTCCGATCATGTCTACCCCAAGCATGGGGCCACTGAACGTCACCAGCCCGCATCGATGCCAGAGTGCAAGGTGAAGCGCAGTGATGTCGCTGAAGCCGACAAGGATTCTGGGATTCGCCTTTATCAGATTATAGTCCAGCGAGCTCAGTAATCTCGGCGTGCCGTACCCTCCGCGGACACAGAAGATTGCCTTGACCCGGCGATTCCGGAACATCGAGTGAAAGTCGGCGAGACGCTGTTTATCGTTGCCTGCAAGATATCCTTCGCGTGCTTCAATGTTTTTTACTGTGAGCGTGCGGT
>DAIPLH010000019.1:16336-17113 GCA_036769325.1 Bacteroidota bacterium | reverse complement strand
GACGCCCGCGACCACCCGGCGGCTGGGCCTTGCCGGTCTCCTCCCCCCAGAGTGGATCGAAGATCTGTTTGAGTTTGATATTGCTTGTGTAGTTGATCGTGTTGTTGAAACCGGCAGACTTGCCAAGGTCGCCACCGACCAGGCTGTTTGACCAGGAATAATCGACGTTATAGCTGAATGAATGATCGATATACTTGTTCATGTTGAGGATGTTCGGAAGATTGGGCTTCGTCGTATACTGGTTCTGCTGAACGTGCCGCGTGGTGCTCCCGAAGTTGATGAACTTATCCCCGAAAAAGATATCGCTCATGATATGTGAAAACGGTCTCTGGTTGCCGTTGGCATCGGTTTCAAGGTCGAGGAGACTCGATTCAACGTTGACGGAATAGTTCCAGACTGGATTCAGGATTCCGTTCTCAGTGAACTTCCAGGAGAAGCCCAACTGTCGTGTCGCCGGAAAATTCCGTGTGGTTGTTTGCGATGCGCCGTCCGCGCGCTGAAGCTGAATAGTCTTCCCGCGCGTCAACCCCATCCCCCAACTGAACGTTGATGGCGCAAAAAAGAACTTGAATTCTTTGTATTGATCGAAACCGAACAGTCCGTTGAAAAACCCGAAGGGTTCGACAAAGTAGGTCGGGGAAAAGTTAACCGAATATGATAGCCGCGCGTTCCAGCTCCAGGAATCACGTCGGACGGTAGCAGGATTCCGCTCGAATGACTTCGTGTAGTTAAAGCCCATACCAAGCTTGTTGAACGTGTCGCGTACATACCACTGCT
>DAIPLH010000019.1:13935-16326 GCA_036769325.1 Bacteroidota bacterium | reverse complement strand
CACTGCTTCGAGGGGAGCCCGATCTTGATCGACGGGGCAGCATACGTATCCGTCGTCCTGTGCGTTTCCGCATTGGTCACGATCCGGCCTGCCTCCTTCTCGGCCGAATCAGCCGACCCTCCTGCTTCAAGAATCTTCTCGCGTTCCTGCTGTGCTGCCGCCTGAACCAGAACATCCGAGTTCGGGAGATATTTCGGAGTGGTGAAATTGTCGGTGTGTGTGTAGGAGACGCCCATGGCCGTCCCGACCCAATCGTCGGGAAACATCTTCTCAAGCTGAACTGTTGCGCTCGCCCCCCAGTTGGTCCCTGTCTGCCGGGAGCCGAACCGCTGTTCCAGCTTGTGGAAGTTCGGATCAACTTCGGAGTAGTTGAACGTCATAGTCCCGATGTCTGCAAGCTTGAGTGAAGTGTCAAAGCGGTATGCCAGACCTGGAGAATCGTCGACATCGACGAGTCGCAACTCGTTGACCCAGACCTGTCCTGTGAGAGGGCTGGTTGTCCCCTTGCCCGTTGGGTTCGTGATCCCAACGGCCAGAAACCTGACCTGGGTAAGGGAAGGATTTCCAAGAACGCGATAGAACGAACCGGGCGGTCCACCCTCAACCGGAAGTGGCAGCGAAATGGTCGTTGTGGAATCGCGGGCTTGTTTAATCGCGGTCAGGTCGCCAAAGTTGATGACAATGTCATTGGAGCCATCCCAACCCTTTCTGATTGGCGCACGGTATTCGTAGTAGTTCAACGTATCGTAGCCGAACAGGAAGAAGACTTCTGCGTCGTAGTTCGTCGTGTCGACAAACTGAAAATCCTCGTCCCCGTAGACAAACATCTTCATCGTCCGGTAATTGAACAGATCGAGGGGTCTGAAGGTAAAGAACTTGACCGCCGTTCTTGATTCTCCGTCCGGCACTCCGTTGAGCTGGAGGGAGAGCGATTGTTCGTTGGCAAGAATGTTCTCGTCCGGCCTCGTCTGATCCTGTTCTCTCAACACTCCCGGAGGACTGACATACTCCGGGTTGTCTTCGACGTTGACGACCGTTACGGAGAATGTCGAATCACCTTTCACAAGTTCCTGCCACTGGTTTCCAACGAGATTGAAATCCGCGATACGGACCCAAATCGTATCGGTGGCATTTCTGAAGAAGATCCTCATGAATTCGACGTTCTCAAAATTCGGCGCGCCCACTGTTCTGTTAAACTCAATCAGCGGAATCCGGAACTGATACCATCCGTTACTCCCCCCGCCAACCACACGCGGATTTCGGGCACGGACCGTATCGAGGGATAGCTCATACTGAAAATACTGGTCGGTATCGTCCATGTTACCGTTCGAGTTCAGATCTTCCGTGTCAGGAATGAGCCCCGCAGGGCTTTTTCCGTTATCCTCGGTTCCGTTGATCGATGTGAAATCGAGAGATCCCGTGACAAAGCCGAAATTGTCACCACTCGGATCGGGTGACCACGTTGTTCCGTAGCGAGCCGCTTCCTCCGCATTCGTGAGCATGTCGAGACCGACATCCTCGCCCACCTGCAGGGTTCCATTGGCAAATTCGGTAAGGACATAATCCTCCGAGTTCAAATCACCGTTCGGGATAACGTCCTCGGTGATGGATCCAAGGTCGATGACCATGGTTGCCGAAGAATCGGTGGGTGCTTTCTCCACCTTCAGCCAGAGTTCGATAAAGTTGACGTTCTCGCTAACCAGGTTCGTTGCAGAGATCGAAATCGCCTTCATCACACCTCCCCAGTTCTGTTCAGGGGTGAGGGTGGTCTCGATATCGGGACTGAAATTGAATGCTCCGCGAAATTCCGGCGCATACTGGAAATCAAGTACGGTCAACTGCTGCTGATCACGACCAACCTGCTTGTTTGGAAACACATCGGTGATCAGAACATCCGAGGGAAGAATATTGTACCAGATGAGTCGTCCTTTGGAGAAGGGCTTCAGGGTATCGGCAACTCCCGCAGCAAACGTGACAGAATCCGAGGGTGGACTGGCCAGCGACCACTGGGAATAAGAAATGCCAAGAGGGATTGTTCTCCGCGCACCCTCGAAGTCGTCGATATAGGCCACGCCGCTTCCCTGATCGCTGACAATGGTGCTCTTTTTTGTGTTGGGATCGGGAAGCATGTAAGCGGCTTCGCCGGACAGTTTGAGTTGTGACTTCTCCCGCGTGGCGAAGACGGGAAGGACATCGAGGGCCTTTGTGAGGACCGGAAGATCCACTGATGTCGCACCATCAATCCCGAAGATCGTATTGTTGCTCGGCTCTTCGCCAATCCGGACCTTGTCGCTCAGGCTCTCCTGGTTCAGATTCATCATGGTAAAGCCAAATGCCGTTGATTTCGAAAGCGCGAGTTCTCCCCTTGCACCCAGTAGAGTCTTGGACGCT
>DAIPLH010000019.1:0-13925 GCA_036769325.1 Bacteroidota bacterium | reverse complement strand
GGCGCGGGCGCCCATGAGAGTTTTCGACGCCAGCTGGAAGAGGTCGTTCTGTTCATATTTGATCTGAACATTCGCACCCGGCACGAGCGCACGGCTGTTCCGGATGACGACTTCACCAATGATGTAATCGACGGAGTAGTCGACATTCGGGGCAAGCGGAACGCCGTCCAGCAAAACTTCAACACTTCCCTCAACAATATTAAAGCCAAGAGTGTAGCGCGATGAAGCCTCACCGGTAGCGACGCCGCTGATAATATATTTGTTGTTTTGACTGTTTTGCGCTCCGGTTTGTGTTGTGTCATAAATTTCAGAGAAAAGGAACACGGAGCTATCACTGAGTATTTGACCAACTCCTTCGAAATACCCCTGGATTCCTTCGTCGAATGGCCTGAGTGTGGGAAAAACAATCTCGGCTCTCTCTGTGCTCACCGTGTATGCAGGGCGAAAGTCGAATGTCCCGTCGCCGCCATCGACCCGTGTACCCTGTTCATTGAAATTATCCAACCCGAATACACGAAGCAGTCGCTCATTCAGAATGCTGTTCTGGTTCTCCTGTCCTGAGCTGAGCCGGTAGATATCAAGGGTAAATCCCTCCTTCTTGAGATTGCGCCCACCGATGGAATACACATTCTTCAGGAGTTGATCCCAGGCAACGGTATATCCCTTTGCATTGCTCAACAGGTTTCTCGGCTTCACCATCTTCAGGATGAGCGTTGTCGCCTGACCCACGCTATCGAGACCGAAATCTCTCGTGAATTCCCCAAACTGGTTGCCCTCCTGGGTACGGTAAGCAATCGCAACGAGCTGATTGTCCGCCACACTCGTGTTGAGGGAGAGAATACCCAGATAGCCTTTCCCCGTCAGTTCGTAGTCATCCGGTTCAAGCTTGATGAAGCGGGAAGTTTCAACCTGACCTGGAACTACTACGGCTGTTCTGAGGGAATCTGCATACCCGTCAGTAGCCCGGGGATCAAGGGTGATAAAAGCGATGCCATCACGCGCAGTGGCAAGCTGGCCCGGGTCATTTCCCAGAAGTTGGACCCAGACTTCCGCTTCCAGAATCTGCGTCGGGGCATTGGTAATACTAATGTCTTCGGTGTAGTAGTCCTCATAGAATTTTCTGTAGAGCGTATCAACAAAGAAATGGTTCGTTGCGTACTTCCATGCCTCGATCACAAACTCCGACTGCTGTGACCCGCCGGAAACGGACACTTCCTTGATCTCACCTTTTTTCTGTGACGCGAGGGTGGTGAGTGTGAGCGGACCTGCCTGGAACTTCGCCTTCACACCAAACAATGCCTGACTGCTCCCGATGAAGGTCGAAGGCGTTTGCAGTGAGACGTTACCGGCTTCCACACTCTGGACAATCTCGTCATCATAGCCCGTGTAGTTGATCTTCAGCTGGTTCTCGTACTCGAACGTTCGCTGGGTGTTCCAGTCGGCTAGGATGTTCAGCTTGTCACCGATCGTGCCGTTGACGTTCACCTGGACGTCCTGGCTGAAGTCCGGTTCATTCCGGCTCTGATCCTGAGTGGAAATCTGGATCTGGTCCGATTTTGTGTTCCTGAACCCTGCCTTGATATCCACAGCTCCGCTGATGTTGAGCTTGATCTCGGGCTTGCCGAAGATGCTGAAGATGGGATTCGGAGGAACGGGGATCTGGATTTGTGTAAGATTGGAGAGAAGTTCGCCTACATCGTCCCTCGCTTTCAATTGCGGAGGCTTCCTCGCTTCATCGGCGAGCATCCCGCGGAAGTCATGCGTTCTCCGGGCGGCAAGGTACTCCTGCATGGGGACTTCAACCGGTATCCTGATATCCTGCTTCCCCACCGTCTCCCTGAACAACACCTGCGAACCTGTTGAATCGATAATCACTTCCCGCTTGTAGACCTGTTGACTCGGATTTGCGAAGAGAATGTAGTTCCGCTCGGGAAACGGATTCACTTGAGGTACGTCTGACCGAACAGCTTTGAACAATTCGAGGCGGGCGGTGGAATCCATATAGACAACATAGGAGGTGTCTTTCGCTGCGACCTCCTCCGGCAACTCTTCCCAGGATGCAGCACCGGTCAAAAAATAGGCGACGGGCAGAGGGGGCTGAAACTGGTTTGGTTGGGCTAGATACACCTCCGGATTCAAAACAGATTGGTCCGCGCCCAGCCCTCCCCTTTCATCAAAAAAATGAGAGATTCCTCCGACAAATGGTTCAAGCGAAGGGAAAATGATCTCGGCCCGCGCCTCGTGGATGGTGCGACCGGGTCTGTAGTCAAATACCCCGTCACTGTTCTTGTCGAGACCGAGAATCCTGAGCAGAGGCTCACCCAGAATGGTTGTTTCCTCCCGTCCGGGCTGGGGTCTTCGGACCACATTGAGCGTGAACCCTTCCCGAATGAGGTTGATGCCGCCAAGCGGGTAGATATTCTTCATCATCATCCGCCATGAAACCGGATATTCGGGCCCCTTGAGCAGGAGGTCCTTTGGACGAAGCATCTTCAGCGCAAGTCGCCCGCGCGGATCTCCACCATCGATGTCCCTTGATAACTGTCCAATCTGAACTCCGTCCGCCCTTCGATATGCAATCCCAATTGTCTTTGTATCGTCGAATGGTTCCAGAATCGTAATGATTCCGGTCAACCCTCCGTCTGCGATTTCATACCTGGTCGGATCGAGCTTGTAGAATGTCCCCGATTCAACCAGCCCTGCAGAATCCGTCGGCGCACGATATTCAGCTCCGTAACCGGCCGCCGAACGCGGCGGCAGGGTTAACCAGGCAGTGCCAATCCGGTCATCAGGTAAGGGAAAGTCATCGCCTCTGCTGATCCACACTTCAACCTCAACCACCTGCGAAAGACGCATCTCGGGTGTGGCAAGAGGGAGGTCCGACTGCGTGTAGGGTTCATAGAACCGGATGTAGGTTGTATCAACGAAGAAATGATTCTTCGAAAACTGATCCGCGGCAATCTCAAAGGGAACGGGGAGACGCGGTACGGCCTTGGTGGTATCCTGAGGAGCGGGCGCAGCGATGAGGTCAAACGAAGAACCGGAAACAAGAAGGGAAATGACGGCGTACCACAGATGCCTTCTGTGGTTGCCCTGATGACATAACGGTATGTATTCGGAGGATCCCGACCCGATCATCTGGAGCAAAGCCTTTTCAGTGATTATCTCTTCGACACAGGGAGCAAGGAGTGCTTCCCTGCAGCTGTCACGCAGTCAGCATAACTGCTGGAACAACTGCCCCACCACAACCAATAACAAAGTCGATATGGTCTCCCATCTTCACTGACAAAGGCTGTAACATGAATCGGTCGTATAAAATAGCCAAAATAACCTTGAATTTCAACAGGAAAAAGGGGGTGCAACGGGCTGATTTGGGGATGATGGGGGAACCATACGAGATTACGAGAGGGTACCTATCACGGGGTTTCAAGTCAGAAGACCGGTTCTCTGACTCCATTGCCGCAACCAGGGGGCTCAGTCTTGCGTTTGCGGATCAATACTCAAGTGAATGCTGATGAATCAATAACTCCACCAAGCACCATGATCAACCAATAGATGACCAATGAGTCCAGTACGAGGTCAAGAGGTACGCTGGATTTTCCTCTTGCCAGCTGTTAATCTATTAGTGATGTCGATGGAGATGATCACTTACCCAAGCGACTGTGGAGTAGGCAATCACATCTCCCTATGAAAGTCTCGCTGAGAAGAATCGGCCCGGCCGAATGAACAAGTTCAACTGAATTTGTTCAGTGTCCGCTCCGCTGACGTGTTGCTTTGGTGAGTTGAGCACGAGGCAACATGGTCAGGCCAACACCCAAGTCACATGACACTGAAAGAAGTCCCATTGAAATTCACTACCCTCGCCATGAGGGTGCGGGTATACCATCATATACGCAGGGCCGTTATCCCGCGCCGGCAAACTTGTAAGCAAGTGGGAGTCAAGAAGGCTGACGTCTTGTTGCCCGATAAATTTGCTCAGGTCGGAACCTTGCCCCGTCTCAAGATTGAGAGGACCGTTCCACGATTGGGCCCCAAACCGCATGTCCGATTTCAGGCTTTTGATAGAGAAATCAAAGAGATACGTTGTTCCGGCAACCACGTTGATCTCCACAATCAAGGCGCCAACAGGCCCGCCGGCTCGTCCGTTGAGAGCGACGAAGTCTTGTATTTCATCAAGGTGGACAATTCCAAACATGTGCAGGTGAACCCCCTGAGAGGGATTCGTGGCTCCCGGGCTCACAGTGAAGGCACCGCCCATTGGAGATCTCCCGCTCTTGGCGGTGAAGTGGTCGAACGCGTATTTGTGGAACACCCGCATGTCATCCAGGATAGCCTCAGTGTGATTATGAGAACCCGATTGAATGAGTAAGTCCCGGAAAATTTCACTCTTTCTCTTCCATTCCATTGGTTGTGGTCGGACTGCACGTTGCTGTCGCTCGACAACCTGTTCTGGCGTGAAGTGCCGGGACTTGGTGATTCTTGGCCTGATAGTGCGTTCCATTGTTCCCTCCGGTGGTGGTTGTTTCGATCTTTATGTATTGCTCCATGTCAAGTCAGATAGGGTACGCCCGTCGATCAGACAAGGCGAACCCCATCCTTAAGCGAGGACTCAGTGGGCCTTGTAGAAGAAATAGTCAGCGGTGTAGGGCACATTAACATATTCACCGACGCTTGAGGAATCAGCGCCCGAGGTGGGTGCAAGTCCTCCTGTCGTGCTCACACGTTGGATGTACGTGACGCCATCGAGGATTCCTGGTCCCTGAGACGAAACAGCGCCGAGCAGCAACCAGGCTATCGCGCTGGGATCCTGGGTAATACCTTGCAGCCTTGTGCCGACCACATTGCTTCCACTGTTGGTTTCCCATGTGGGGCCGACATAGTGTGAACCGACGACACCATTATTGCCCTCGAGCAACACGGCTTCCGGCGCCACAAAAACCCATGCATAACCCGTGGCGGTAAGGGCGCACTGATAGATCTGTACCCCCTCGGCAAATGTGGCGAAGGCAAGACGGTTTCCCGCCGGTACCTCGATGATCGCCGGGACAACTGGCGGCTGCTTCGCAAGGTTCACCGCTTCTGGAGCCGATGGTTCCGGAGAAATCGTGCTCTCGTTTTGACACGCTGCAAGAAATGATGCCGCGATAAGAATGGGCAGTCCCGTTTTGAGAAGCCCGTGGTTTGGACGTTTCATATTACCTCCATAAAGATGATGTGATTGAAAATGTGATTTGTGTAGCCTGAAAAAGACATTTCGCGAGCGAGTCCTGACATCTTCGTTTCTTTGCGTTGTCGTCTACGATCAGCAGACTTACAATCCCTTGTTGGTTGCCTAAGATACGATGGCAGATGCGGGACAGAAATGGAGGAAAGTCCCCATTTCGTCGTGAGGAGACTACTCATACTCATCGGGCTGACCTGAAACACCATGCTGCCCATTACTCGGGACTCACCTGGTAGCTGATCAGTTCCCAGGAAACGTCCTTCACAAGTTTTCCGAACTCTGTCGCTTTATAGCTCATCCTCACAAGCCCAACACGCGGAACGAGCCAGGATCGAATTTCATAGTCGTGTTCATTCGTCCTCCAACGTTCTACGATCTCGACACAGGAATCAAACTTCCCGGAAGGAACTTCATCCGGACCGACACCAAGAACCATGCAGGTGTGTCCGCGTGGACTACCCCGCCATTGCTTTCCTGCCTGGAGTGGGAAAACGTAAGTCAATGCCGTGAAAACGCTGTCCTCCCGGTAGTGCATTTTCAGTGTGTCGTTCAGCATCTGGCAATACCGGGTTTCAATGACGCCACTGGTGTTGCTTTCCCAGAGGTAGACAGGCGGGTTCCCTGACATTTTTCCAACGACTGTGATTGTTGCTGCACCGGTCCTTTTTTGGACATTGTCGGAGATTGTGTATGCCCACGTGTCTCCCACATGTGATGGGAACTCACTCTGGTTAAAACCCCCGTCTTCTGTTTCTACCCCCATGTCTGCACATGACACTGCGATGAGTGTCAGGAAAGACAATTCAACGACTGCGCGGATAATGGTTTTCATTTGTTTCCTACCTTCCCTGCAATTCTGTTTGGATCTGGTTCAATCGGGGGTTTCACAGATCCGTGTCCTTTTTGCTGATATGAATATAGAGCAGGATGGAGGAATCAGAAATGGAGGGAGGTACTCATTCCACAATGAAGAAACCGCTCAACTCCTTGAGCAGGACTACTTACAACGGAATGGAATCGGGGGCAAAACCAGGATGAGGATATTCAGATATGAATGTTGCGTCCGGGGCGAGGTGACTCGCCATCACCGGCTCTCTAACGATGGAATAGCCGATCCGGACCTGATTGAGGCTTCATATGACATGTTACGCAAGACGCGAAGGCAATCTGGTCGGACCCTCGACAGGTTGTCTCTGAGACTTGGGGAAGCCTGCCGTTGGGGTGCCTGGTATAGTCTGTCAACGAATCAAAAGGGATTCTCATGAATTCAAAGTCACTGCCGGCGGGGAAAAACCCTGGCTCTCTCTTCACCATGACTGTCGTGTTGAGCAGCCTTCCGCGCGCACCGTTTTGATTGGTATATATCCTCCGCACGAATATCGAACCGGCAACAATAGAGTCACTGGTTGGAATACTGGCATGCAAGTCCCGTATTTTTCCGGAAATGGATGTGTCGGGATAATTGGCGAAGTAAGGATCTCCGGTTATTCCCGTGTCCTTTGGCGACACAACCAGCGTAGCCCCGTCAAGATCATTCTGGGTGATATGGATCTGTTGTTTTGGCGGATGGTCAACGGCCCTCTGGTCTTGCTTGCATGTAAGAGTCGTAAGAGCAAGCACCATCGCGACTGAGGAAACCGGTATGCTCCTGAGCTTTTGTGTCATGCACCCTCCTGTCGGAAATAGGTTTCAGGAATGCAATCGAGACATATCGTTATCACCCTGATACAAGGCCACGCCTCCCGTATATGATTTCTCATGTGTCGTCCGGTAACTGAGCTACAGTACAGATCGATGCTCAAGGGCAAACTGAAGGAGCTTGTTGTGGCCCTTGATGCCCAGCTTATTGCAGATATGCGTCCGGTGGTTTTCCACCGTACGAACACTGATAAACAGATCATTTGCAATTTCCCGGCTCGTCTTGTTCTCGGCCAGCAGCTTGAGGATATTTCTCTCAGCTGTTGTGAGAGCGCTAAGCGATGGTATTGCCTTAGTCAGGGATTGGAGTCTTTTCCTTCTATCGATCAACAGGTCCGAGATCACCGCACTGATATAGTACTTGCCGGAGGATATTGCCCGCAAACTATCGATCAGCTCAGTTGCAATTCCGTCTTTCAGCACGTATCCTTTCACGCCAACGTCCATAGCGGCATCAAAGTACTTCTCATCTTTGTACATCGTGAGGATGATAATATTGACGGACAGTCCTTCCTTTTGTGCTGACCGGGCAATATCCAATCCGCTCATCGTCGGCATGGATATATCGAGGATGGCAATCTCCGGCTGTAGCTCCCTGATGAGAGCAAGCGCTTCACCCCCATCACCGCATTGTCCCACAATCGTAAAGGATTTGTCTCTTTCGATGATCCTGACAAGTCCTTCGCGAAAGATCGGATGATCGTCTGCTATGAGAACTCTCGTCATGGAAAAATTGAGTCTCTTCCTTTCACGATTTTCTTCGCATCACGATCGATGAGTGGAATATGAAATGCTAACTTGGTCCCCTCGCCGGGGCCGGATTCAATAACCAGAGAACCGCCAATCAATCTTGCACGTTCAGTCATAGTCAGCAGGCCAAATCCATACCCCAGGTTCTTCAGATCTCTTGTCGAGGAGATCCTCTTCTCATGTTGCCGGACGGAAAATCCTTTTCCGTCATCCAGCACCGTCAGGCGCAATTCCCCCCCCCGTTTCTGTATCGCGATTGTTGCGTTTGTTGCCCCGGAGTGCCTGACAATATTAGAAACCGCCTCCTGAACTATCCGGTACAAGATGATCTGCTCATTCTTTGTGAAGAGATCATCAATTTCGTCACTCGTGAAATGGAATAGTACGTTCGATGAGTGGGACATCCTATCCACAATCATTTCCAGCGCAACCCTCAAGCCAAGCCTCTCAAGGTGGTGCGGGTGGAGATCGGATGCGATTTCCCTCACCTCATTTATCGATTCCTGAACCAGCGAAGACACTCGCTCCAGTTCGGCCTTCGCCCCACCATTCTGGCGAAGATACTCCTGGAGCCCGGAGTTCACGACCAGGAGTCCCTGTCCGAGACCATCGTGGAGATCTGAGGCGATACGTTTCCGCTCCACTTCCTGGGTTTCAATCAGTTTTGTGAGGAATTCTTTGTGAGCAACCTCCGCCCTGGTCAAGTCCGCAATTCTCCGCCGGTAGAGAACACCAAGAAAGCCCACAAACAGAGCAGCGGACGCGACCTGGAACCACCACCGACTCCAGTACGGAGGAGTAATTGCAATTTTTATCGAAGTACTGTTTTCCTCCCACAGTCCGGGCGTGTTGGAAGCCTTCACCCTGAATACGTAATCCCCTGGTTCGAGATATTGATAACTCGCACTGTGAACGGTTCCCGCAGAAACCCAATCCTTGTCCTGGGATTCGAGCATGTAGACGAATTGAGTCCTTCCAGGAGCCGCGTAGTCGGGCGCAGCGTATCCAATGGAAATGAAATTGTCCTGATGCGTCAGGGAAACTTCTGTCATTGCTGAGATTGCTCGATCCAGCTGCAGCGGGCGGTCAAACACGTTGAAGCTTGTGAGAACCACCGCCGGAAATCGTGTCTCATACTGAACATCATCCGGAAAGAACGCGTACACCCCGGTTTCACTGCCAAAAAACATCTGCCCCCTCTTCCCCTTCCAAAATCCTCCTTCATTGAACCTGACATCATGTAAGCCATCACCTGCGCCATAGTTGCGAAAACTCTTTGAGTCGGGACTGAATTCGGAAAGTCCTTTGTCTGTACTCAACCACAGGTTTCCCTTGCTGTCGACGAGAATCCCATAGACAACAGTTCCGCAAAGGCCGTCTTTTTCGGTGTAATGCTTGAAGCCATCCAGGGAGGGATCATAAAAATCAAGTCCTCGACCGGTGCCTGCCCAGAGATGTCCACTCTCATCCTGAGTGATGCACCAAACAGTATTGTCGCTGAGACTGGATTCGCTCTCAGGGTCGTGTCGATACGAGGCAAGATTGTTTTTCGTTCGATCAAAGCGATAAAGCCCTGTCCGCCAGGTCCCAGTCCAGGAATTGCCGTCAGCATCTTCATAGATCGAAAGAACGGTGTTTCCTTGAAGGAGCTTCTGATGTACGAATGTGTTCTTCCGAACATCAACGCGGGCAAGCCCAAACGCGTCGCCAACCCACAGGTTTCCTCCACGATCCTCGTAGATGGTGTTGACGGTATTGGAATGATTGGATGGTATGTCTCCTCTTTTATAAGCGTAGTGGACAAACGCTCCTCTTTTTCGGTCGTATCTGTCTAACCTGCCATCCCTGGTGCCAATCCACACCTCGCCATTTCGTTGTTCGCAAACGGAAGTAATGTAATTACTGCTGACGCTCGCAGGATCGCCCGGGTCGTACTTGAAATGCTGAAATGCCATCGCCCCCGCCGGAAGGTAGTTCAGCCCTCCCCCGTTGGTTCCTACCCACAACCCACCTGCCCGATCCTCACAAAGAGCTGAAACGTCGTCGTGGCTCAGAGATCCCTGATCGGTTGGGTTCCGTGCGTAATGGAGAAAACTGGCTTTCGCCGGGTTATAGCTATAGACGCCACCCTTGTCAGTTGCAAACCAAACAAGGCCAGAACGGTCCTCACATATTGCAGCTACCCCGCCTTCTCCAATGCTTTCAGGATTGACCGGATCGTACCTGTAATGATGGAATTGGCTTCGGGCCCTGTCGAATCTGTCCACTCCCCCGTCTGTACCCACCCAGAGATATCCTTCGCTGTCTTCGTGCATGCTGATGACGACATCGCTTCCGAGACTCTCCGGATGCTTCGGATCATGGCGGTAATTGATGAATTGGCGCTTCTCGGGATCGAAACGATTCAATCCTCCTTCGACAGTCCCAATCCAAAGAACTCCGTGCCGGTCCGTGTAGAGAGAGATTATCCATTGAGAGCTCAAGCTATGAGGGTCCCGATTGTCATGGTGGTATTGTGATATAGATTTCGACTTCTGATCCAGTTTGTTCAATCCACCAGTGAGTGTTCCAATCCAGAGATTCCCATTCCTGTCTTCTGCAATTGCACTTATATCATTTTGACTCAACTTTCCATATTCACGTCCCCAATTCGTGAACCGTTCAAAGCGACGGGTGATTGGATCAAAGCGATCCAACCCATTGGAGGTGCCAACCCACAGAACGCCGTTTTCACTTTCGTACAGAGAAGTCACGTTGTTGTCAGAAAGACTGCTTGAATCCATGGGATCATGCTTATAGGAAACAAAACGGTCTGCTCTATGATCGTATCGATTGAGACCACCCCCGAGAACTGCAATCCAAAGGTCCCCGTCGCGATTCGGCAACAACCTGAATACTGTATTGCCCGAAATGGAATTAGGGTCTGCGGGATTATTGGTAAAGGCTGTGAGGGTATAGCCGTCGTATCGAACGAGACCTTCGCCCGTGCCAAACCACAGAAACCCTGATCGATCCTGGGCTACCGCATGAACCGCGGACCGTGACAGTTCCTCATTGGTACTCAGGTTCCTGAACCCTATCTGTTGTGCCCGAACATGAAGCGGGTCGAACACACTGGCGACAATGAAAGCGAAGATCATCAGGGAGATTCTGGCGGACACGGGATCCAACAACGGAAACAGGTGGCCAGGAACGTTGTACTGAACTGGACGGGCGGAGGCTTTCAAGAGAGAATCCGCAGAATCGCCCGGTGAGGGGTAGAAGTTGTCATTGGTGGTTCACGGGAAGTGTTGCGCCTCATTACACTCCTTGGGTTGGAACCACAACATGGAAGGAACTGACCGAGAAGATAGACACAGGTCTGGCCAATGTCAAGAAAACCGGCATCGTCCTCCCTGACATTGGAAAAGAACGATCCGTCCGCTATATTGCTTCTATGAGAATACGGTCTTTCCTCCAACGATACCTGGTCCCATGGTACTTCCTCAGGGCGCTGGCCGGTCCCTTTCTCTTCTCTCTTTTCTGCCTCATGTTCCTGTTTCTCCTCCATTTTGTCATGAGGTATATCGATCAGCTTGTAGGCAAGGGGCTCGGCGCCTGGGTAATCATGGAGCTGATCAGTCTGAACCTCGCGTGGATGGTTGTGCTCGCCGTCCCGATGTCTGTGCTTGTTGCCACGTTGATGGCCTTCGGAGAGCTCTCACAGGCGAACGAGATCACAGCGATGAAAGCAAGCGGGATGAGCAATTTCAGACTTCTCCGCCCGGTTTTGCTTGCAGCCACCGTCGTCGCCATTCTTCTGATGCTGTTCAACAATCGGATTCTTCCGGAGGCGAACCATCAGGCAAAAGTGCTGACGATGGACATTCGGAAGAAGAAGCCAACGCTGAACATTGTCGCGGGCTCCTTTTCACAGGATCTTCCGGGTTACAGCATTCTCGTCAGGAAAACCTACCCGCACAATAACGACCTGGAAGGGATTACGATCTATGACTACACGCGACCGAACGCAGCGAACGTCATAACGGCTGAACGGGGCAGAGTTTCATTTTCTCCTGATTTCCGGAAGCTGTTGTTTTATCTCGAGGATGGTGAGATCCATCAGTTGAATCTTCAGGATATGGAGGGATACCGGAAAATCCGCTTCACGTCACACAGAATCGCCATGGCCGTCGAAGGATTCGATTTTGAACGTTCTGAAAGTGGGGCATTTACACGGAGCGATCGTGAACTCAGCGCCATGGCCATGTTGACAATCGTGGATAGCCTCCGGGTCGTGCGCCAGAAAAGAGAGCAGAAGATACTTGCCAGAATCCGGGAGGACATTGATGCGAGGCTGTCCGGAAAGGCCGATTCGGCTGTCGTTGCTTCACAGCGAATTCCGGGCCGCACCCCTCCCGCGCTGGCTGCGCGAACACGCACGATCAGCTCGACAATCCAGAACGAGATTTCGCAGAATGACTTTACAGGAAAGCAGATAAACCAATACCTCGTTGAAATCCATAAGAAATACTCAATTCCCGCAGCGTGTATTGTGTTTGTCCTCGTCGGCCTCCCGTTGGGTACCATGGTGAGAAAGGGGGGATTTGGGGTGGCGGCAAGTCTTAGCCTGGGCTTTTTTATCCTCTACTGGTCATGCCTTATCGGCGGAGAGAAAATGGCTGACCGTGGAATCTTTTCACCCCTGTGGGGAATGTGGGCGGCAAATATCATCATCGGAACATTTGGTGTGTTCCTTCTCGCAAGGACCTCACGGGAGATGGTCTCGTTGAATCTCGGTGCACTCGCACGCTTCCTTCCTTCGGCGTGGAGAGGACAGCAGGAACCGTCGTGACCCTGCTCGACCGCTATATCATCAGGCAGTTCCTCGCAACAGCTTTCTTCGCCCTGCTTGCGGTTACGGTGGTTTTTGTTGTCATCGACGCGATGGAAAAGCTTGATTCTTTCCTCGATCAGAAGGCAACCGCCGCAACCCTTGCGCAATACTATTTCTTTTTCATCCCCGAGATCATCAAACTGATCACCCCGGTGGCTGTGCTCCTGTCAAGCCTTTTCGTCACCGCGCGCATGTCAGCGCAGAACGAGCTCACAGCCATGATGTCGGGAGGGGTCAGTCTCTACCGGATCATGGCTCCGTATGTCCTGGTCGCCCTTGTCATCAGTGCCGTCTCCATCTATTTCAACGGCTGGATTGTTCCGCTTGCGAACCAGAAAAAATTCACCATCGAGCGTGTCTATCTGAAGAAGGATGTCATCACCGGGTCCGGCGCGAACATCTACTTCCAGGACGGCCCGGGCAAAGTGGTTTCCCTGGGCTACTACAACGAAACACAAAAAACCGCCTCAAGGGTCAGCATTCTGGACTTCAGTGATACAAATCTGACCGTCATGGTTTCGCGTATCGACGCGGCGAGCATCACATGGGATACTACTTCGCGGCAGTGGATCATCAAGAATGGCATTCAGAGATGGTTCAGTGACGGCGGGGAACGAATGCAGAAGTTCAGTGAAAAACCGGCAGGCCGGCTGGGCTTCGAGCCCGACGAGCTTCGTAAGAAACAGGAAAAGCCTGATGAGATGGATTACTATACGATGGATGAATTCATCGAGAACCAGCGCAAGGCAGGACAGGAAGTGTCTCGGTGGCTCGTGGCGTTCTATAGCAAGATTTCATTCCCGTTCGCATCGGTCATCGTGGTGCTCTTCGGAGTCCCGTTTTCTTTCCAGAAGCGGCGCGGAGGTGTCGGGGTGCAGCTCGGTATTAGCCTGCTGATCTGCTTTGTCTATCTCATCGTCATGAAGATCAGTCAGGTCTTCGGCTACAACGGGGATGTGGATCCGTTGCTGACTGCCTGGCTTGCAAATATCATTTTCGCGGCTGGTGCGGCGGTAGTGATTTTGAAGGTTCGGAAGTAGCGTTGCGTTTTATCCTGCCCCTTCAGGGCAGGGCTGCCAAGTCTACGCTAGGTGAGGGCTTCGCCCTCACCTCCTTGTTATCTGGCCCCTTCGGGGCCAAGCCCGGCAGGATTTCCGGGAGGTGAGACCTCGGAAAACGTGGGCTTCGCTCGTAGAACTAGAACATGACACCTTCGGAGCCACTACTCCGGCGCGATTTCCGGGAGGTGAGACCTTGGAAAACGCGGCGCTTCGTTAGCAGAACTACGAACATGACCCCGAAGGGGTCAGATACCTCCAACAGAGGACGAAGTCCTCTGATAGCCGTCCCAGGATATCCTCTCGCCCTGAAGGCCTA
>DAIPLH010000018.1:4954-17308 GCA_036769325.1 Bacteroidota bacterium | reverse complement strand
AGCGGTCCCGGTATCAGACAGTAATGTAGCAATCCGGAAAACGATCTATGTCGGACTGTTTGTTTCGATGGGCTTTCTCCTGATTCCACTTGTGGAACCCCTGGGATTGAAGGTCAGTCTCGCCGCTGCAATACTAGCCACCTACGCCACTGTTGTGTGGCGACACCTCCTGGATGAGGCAGATAAAAGGATGCTTAAGAGTCTCGGCTCACGATGGGGACACCAGGCCGGGTCGGGGAGTGTTTGATGGACTTAAGTATTGTTATCGTCAACTACAATGGGAGGGATCTCCTCCGGCGATGTCTTACCTCAGTTTTTTCTCAGGAGCGCAGCTGTGAATTTGAAACAATCGTCGTTGACAACGGGTCAACCGATGGAACTGAATCAATGCTGGCAATGGAATTTCCTCACGTTGTTGTGGTTCTGAACAGAGACAACAGAGGATTCGCAGCAGCCAACAATCAGGGCATCTTTAGAGCCAGGGGTCGCCACGTGCTGCTCGTGAATTCAGATACTGAGATTATTGACGATGCTCTCGAGAAATCTGTTGAATTCATGCGCACGAAGCCCATGGCAGGGATTGTTGGCTGCCGCTTGCTTTATCCGGATGGGAAATCACAACCTTCCGTATACTCATTTCCTGATCTCTGGAATCTTTTTTGTGAGATGACGTTCCTTTACCGCGCCTTCCCGAATTCCCGCTTGTTTGGGCGATACTACATGTCCTATTTCAACTATGCGGAAGCCGGACAGGTCGGTTGGCTTAGCGGTGCTTTCTTCCTCATTCATCGAGATGTCATTGAAAAGATCGGTCTTCTCGATGAGCAATTCTTCATGTATTCGGAGGAGATGGATTACTGTTTGCGTGCGGCGAGAGCCGGCTTTGAAACATGGTACACTCCCTCGGCCACTGTCGTTCATCACTGGTTGACCGTGAACAAGGTGACATCCCGGGGTCTCGCATGGGTGCTCCTGAGCCAACTCCTGTACTTTGAGAAGCATTTCTCAGGATTTAGAAGATTTGCGATGAAGGCATTGCGCGTTTCCGGAATCGTACTTCGTCTTCTTATCTATCCCATTGTGGGAGCGATTGGTATGAGGAAATCCATCTTCCACGAATGGAAGTGCCTGTTGACCGCACTCTGGAAGGTCTCCCGGTCGGGAATTCACTACGGCGACGGTCAAATGGCTGTTGCCTGGATCCGGTTCATAGAGGCATAGTAAAAATGCACAAGAACCTGATACCTGATGGCTTGTCCCTCCTGGTCGTTGGATCGTTGAATGATCACGAAGCCGATCGTTCCATGAAGCGTTCATCAATACGGTCAGTCCAGGTTATTGGAGCGTCTCAGGAAGCGGATACAGCTGAGTTCTTCTCACGCTGGGGAATATGTGGCGTGAGTTCAATGGCCTTCGATCCGGTCCATTCTGAAGTACTGTACGTGGCCACATCACGAAAAATTGTTCGGGTTGACTGCTCAGGTCCGAAGGTTACCGAGCTGGAGATTGATGGACTCGAAGATATCCACGAGATGACAGTTGTTGGGAATGATCTCCTGATCGCAAACACGGGCAATGATGAGATAGTCAAATGGAAGCTCGATGGAAATGGCAGGATTGAACGAATCAATTTGAAGCAGTATTCGGACTCGAGTCCTCCGCATGCCACGACCGATGAGGAAATGGTTGATACCTTTCACTGCAACCAGGGTTTTGAAGACCTGGAGAGAAACCTCTGTGTGTTAGTTCATCATATTGAGGGCAGACAGATCCTGAAGCGAATCGCACAAAAAATACTGAAGAGTCAGGGGACGGGAGGAGTGCTCGAACTCAAAGCCGGGCGAAAGATCCCGCTGAATCTCAAGGCCCCTCACACAGTGCGCACGTGCGGTGATCAGTACGTAGTTCTGAACAGCGGGCATTTCCTTCTTCAGGTCTATGATGAGGCGTGGACCCTTCTCCAGAGAGTCTCCACAGAGGGATTCGGACGAGGTGGCCAGTTCGATCAAAGATCCGGCTTGTTCTTTGCTGGTGTATCGGCCACTCGCAAGAGGTATCTGGATATCATTCCAACCGGGAAGACGGTCGAAAACACTGTGCTTGTGTTTTCATCAAATGATTGGATGCGTGTTGGGCAGATAGATGTTCATGATATAGAACAGATTAACAATGTTTATCTGATTCCTGCCGCATTGGGTCAACAACTCCTTTCGTTGGACGCACGTCTCGAGTCATTCGCCCTTGATTAATGCATGACAATCCTTGTCATCACCCCACGAATCCCATTCCCATTGACGGATGGATACTCACGGGCAGTATATCACCCGATTCGATTCCTGGCCGAAAAAGGGCATCGGGTAATCTTATGTTCTTTGACCGATTCAAGTTCAACTCCGGAAACAAATGAAATCAGAAAATTCTGCACTGTTGTTACGTTCCCAGCTTTCACGCGAAGAACTGCAATCGGCATGGGGAAGAGCTTGTTCTCTGGAAAAGCTTATTTTCTAAGCCGGTTTCACCACCATCACTTTCTTGAAAAGATCCTGTCACTTATACCAATTGAAAAACCGGACATCGTACAAGTTGAGCAGTTGCATTGTGCATTTTACGGAATTCAAATCAAGGCGCGCTTCTCTCTCCCGGTTATCCTTCGACTTCATAACATCGAGTCGGTGATTGTAAAGCGGTTTGGTCAGCAAAGTATGAACCCTCTGGCACGCATCTATGCCTTCCTGGAGGCCTTCAAGATAGCCCGTTATGAGAGGAGCGTTTGCAGAGAGTTTGAACGTGTCCTCACGATTTCCAAGGATGACGACAATCGCATCAGAAGTCTGCAACCAGATGTTCGATCAAGCGCTATACCATCCGGCGTTGACACGTCCTTTTTTTCTACATGGAGTGGAGAGGAGGACCCCGCTTCGATTCTTCTGCTGGCGGCGTTTCATTGGCGACCAAATCAGGACAGCTTTTGGTGGTTTGTCCACGACATCCTCCCGATGATCATTCAGAAAATACCCAATGCAAGGGTATTCGTGGTTGGCACTAACACTCCGGAGCAAATGAAGGCATTCAAACATCCGAACGTTACGGTTGTTGGGGAGGTCGATGACGTTCGCCCACACATTGGACGAAGCTGCGTACCAATCGTTCCTCTGCGGGTCGGCGGGGGAATAAGGCTGAAACTTCTTGAGCTGTTCTCAATGGGCAAAGCCGTTGTTTCCACCCCGGTTGGGTGCGAAGGGCTCACGGTTGAAAATGGCAAGCATCTCAGGGTCGAGGAGACCGCGCAGGGATTTGCAGATGCCGTAGTGAGTCTTCTTGAGAGCCGTCCTGAAAGGCAAAGGCTTGGCAAAGCCGCTCGTGATCTTGTGGTTGAGCACTATTCATGGGATGCAGTACTTCAGGAATATGAAAAGATCTGCCTCGACCTTTCTACAGGAAGTTGATCTGACAACTAAAGCTACCTTTCCGCGCCTTTCATCACACTTTACAATTGTAAGGACAGGAAATACCGAGTAGTGCCCACGTCAGCGAAGCCGTCAATTCTTGTACTTTCATCCAGATTTCCATATCCGGTAATCGGTGGAGACCTTCTCAGGATTTATCATTTCTTACTGCTGCTTTCGGGTTCGTTTGATGTAGATCTCTTGACCCTCCATCACGTTCCGCTCCCGGTGGATGGTATAGCGAATTTGCAGAAATTTGTCAGAAAGGTTGTCTGCTTTCCGATATCACGATTTCGCTCAACAGTATCAGCAGGCTTCAAAGGGCTTTTGCGCGGACTACCTCTTCAGGCGGGTTATTACTACTTCCCGGAGGTGAAAAAATGGGTCATGGCAAATGTCAAACACTATGATGCAGTGTTTTGCTTCCACGTGAGAATGACAGAGTATGTCATCAATCTGGATGTTGTGAAGGTTGTCGATCTCGTGGATGCAATCTCGATGAATTACGCATCTGCTCAGGATACTACTCCGGATCTGAAATGGCGTCTCATATACAGACTTGAGCTTCCGCGCTTGCTGAAGTATGAGCAAAGAGTGGTGAGCACTTTTGACAAGTCGATTCTTACTTCGGACGTCGATAGAAGTTTTCTTGGCAATCATGGCGCCAATGCCGACAGAATCGCTGTGGTTCCCAACGGAACTGACCTGCTGCTTGAGACATCACCGGATGGCCTGATTCAAGATATTGACATCCTCTTCCAGGGAAACATGAGGACGCAGGCGAATCAAGCTGCTGCTCTCTACTTTGTAACACGGGTTCTTCCAGTCATCCGTTCACGTGGACAAAATCCAAAGGTCTACATTGTTGGAATGGATCCACCAGAAAGAATCAGAAAACTCTCTGATGGGGAAAATGTGGTTGTGACCGGCCTGGTCAAGGATGTCTCTGCGTTTATTCGCCGGGCAAGGGTAGTCGTCGCCCCAATGCAAATCGGAGCAGGCGTTCAGAACAAGATTCTTGAGGCAATGGCACTGGAAAGACCCGTCGTTACAACGGCGCTGGGAGCAGAGGGAATTGAGGGTGTTCACGGGGTTCACTATCTTGTAGCAGATGGGGAGTCAGAATTCTCTTCGGCCGTTATTTCACTTCTGGATGATCCCATGTTGAGGAAATCAATCGGCAGCTCTGCCCGCCAGTTGATTGCCTCGAAATATACCTGGGAAAATGTAGGTCGTCGCCTCATTGAAGAGGTGAAACAAGCCATTGCAAGATGATCAGGTCCCCCCTACAATCTCCAAGAGTTGGACAAGTATGAAGAAAATGCTCATATCAGGAAACCTGGGATTCATCGGCAGTTACCTCGTTGGGAAACTGAGAACAGAGGGATATGAGGTTCGGGGTATCGACAACAAACCCAACGGAAAGGCGGAATATCCTCACACAACAGGGGATATCGTGGTTGACGCCGATGTTCACAAGGCAATGCAAGAGACCGATTGTGTCGTTCATCTGGCTGCTGAGCACAGAGATTTTGGGATAACCGATGAAGCTTACTTTCGTGTGAATGAGACGGGGACAAGGAATCTCCTGGGGGAAGCAGACAGGAATCACGTTACAAGGTTTGTGTTCTTCAGTTCTGTTGCCGTCTACGGTGACCAGCAGGAAACCACCGAAGAAACACCACTGCACCCGGAAACCCCGTACGGCGAGTCCAAGCAAGCGGCAGAGAATCTCGTCAGAGAATGGACAATGGCAAGCCCGGAACGGTCCTCTCTCATCATCCGACCAGTAGTTGTTTTCGGGCCCCGAAATACCGCGAACATTTTTCGACTCATCCGTCAGGTATGCGACGGCAGGTTTGTCTGGGTGGGGGATGGGAGGAGTATCAAATCCATTGCATATGTCGAAAATCTAGTTGATGCCACTGTATTCCTGATGAGGCAAATGAAGCCGGGGGTTGAAATCTATAACTACGCTGACTCACCGCACCTTTCAACACAAGATTTGGTACACCTTATCGCAAAGAAAGCCAGCAAACCGGTTCCGGGTTTCCACATTCCGCTTGGGATCGCATCCACTCTCTCACGCCTATTCGATGTTGCGGGGGAATTGACCGGTCGGGATTTTCCAATTACGTCCGCTCGCTTGAAGAAATTCAACTCCCCGACATACCACAAAGCAGAAAAAATCCGTAGGGCTGGTTTCTCCCCGAGGTTTACAATAGAGGAAGGGATTGAAAAGAACGTCCGCTGGTACATGGATCGAAAGGGGCGACACGAGGAGATACACCACACGTCTGAATGAAGCAGTGAAGCCGGGGGGCTGCCACATCACGAAGTATGTCGAAGACAACTGAAATATCAATCATGCTCTTCGCGGACCTGCTTGCCGTCTGTATGGGCTGGTATATCTATTTCCTCGTCCGTGTCAGCAGCGGGTGGATCGACATTGCCATGGAGCCCGACTTCTGGCTTCCCATGGGATCTCTCGGAACTTTCTGGGTCTTCCTGTTTTTTATTGCGGGCCTCTATCGACACTGGTACGCAGCTTCCCGGCTCGATGAGATAACCCTGGTGTTCAAGACAGTCTCGTTTGGATGCCTTTTTCTTTTTTTCGTGGTGTTTGTGGATGATCAGGGAGCGAATGTCCAGGTCAGTTCCCGGTTGCTCATCGCCGTCTACTGGACAATCATGCTGGTCTCCGTTTCGTTCGGTCGCATGGCGCTCAGGAGCATCCAGCGCCAGCTGCTGGTTTCAGGTATCGGTGTCCACAACACGTTCATCGTAGGGACCCGCGAAGGGGCGAAGGACCTCTACGATCAGGTCATCCGGTACCCCGCACTCGGGTTCAGGATTATCGGGTTCGTCGGCATGGATGCAAGAAGCGGCCGGGGGATGCTGCACAAGGACATTCCCGTCGTCGGCACTGTCAATGAACTCGAATCGCTTATTGAGAAGTATGACGTGAAGGAGCTTCTTGTTGCGTTGGATTCAACTGAGCATGACAGGCTGCTGGACATCATGAGTCACACGGATTCCCATCGCGTTCGGATGAAGATCATTCCCGATCTTTATGACATTATCAGCGGGCAGGCCCGTACGAACCAGATCTACGGATTTCCGCTGATTGATATCAACCCTCAGCTCATGCGACCCTGGGAGGAATCACTGAAGCGGTTCATTGACGTGACAGTTTCGATCGTTGTTCTCGTGGCAGGCTTTCCCTTCTGGCTGCTGGTTGCACTCTTGATCAAGATGGATTCGAAAGGACCCGTGTTCTATCGGCAGGAACGGGTAGGGAAGGACGGGGAGATTTTCTCCATTCTGAAGTTCCGTTCAATGGTGCAGGATGCGGAACACGGCGGACCGCAGTGGGCGGGAAAATCAGACCCGCGCGTGACACGCCTCGGCGGAATCCTCCGGAAACTGCACCTCGATGAGATACCGCAGTTCATCAACGTCCTGAAAGGCGAAATGAGTCTCATCGGGCCGCGGCCCGAACGCCCGGTTTTTGTCGAGGATCTTACAAAACAGATTCCTCTGTATAAGAGGCGGCTCAGCGTCAGACCCGGCATTACGGGGTGGGCACAGGTAAAACACTCGTATGATGAGTCGATTGACGATGTGAAGAAGAAAGTGCAGTATGATCTGTTTTATATAGAGAATATCAGTCTCCGGATGGATATGAAAATCATTGCAAGCACCATCTATCACATGCTGCTCGGGAGAGGCCGTTAATGTCCGATATCCAGATCCAGATGGTCGATGTTGTCGGACAGTACCGGCGTATTCAAAAAGACGTCGACGAGGCCGTCAGAAAAGTATTCGACTCGGGCCGCTTTATCCTCGGTCCCGAAGTGGCAGAGCTCGAGAGCCAGATAGCGAAGTACCTCGGATCGAAATATGCAGTCGGATGTGCGTCCGGTACCGATGCCCTCCAGATCGCCATGATGGCCCTGGGCATTGGCCCGGGAGATGAGGTGATCACCACGCCGTTCAGCTTCGTCGCGACCACGGAGACCATAGCCCTGTTAGGCGCCAGACCGGTCTATCTGGATATTTATCCTGATACCTTCAACATCAATCCGGAAAAACTTGAGAAGGCTATTACCGCGCGGACGAAGGCGATCATCCCGGTTCACCTTTATGGCCAGGCTGCCATGATGGATCCTATCCTGAAGGTGGCCCGAAGTCATGGGATTCCAGTGATTGAAGATTCGGCTCAGGCACTCGGCGCCACGTATAAGGGGACAAAGGTTTGTACACTTGGCGATATCGGATGCATCAGCTTCTTTCCCAGCAAGAATCTCGGGTGTTTTGGCGATGGAGGGATGATGGTGACCGACAACGCTGAGTTAGGGGAAAAGATGAAGGTTATCGTTTCACATGGATCGAAGACCCGCTACCACCACGACGTCCTCGGGGTCAACAGCCGGCTTGATACAATTCAGGCGGCTATTCTCAGCGTGAAACTCAGGTATCTCGACGAATGGAACGTTGCGCGGCGAAGGTTTGCTGACGCCTACGACAGCCTCCTTCGCGGTGTTCCTGTAGTTGTGCCCCTCAGGTCGGCCGATTGTACACACATTTTTCACCAGTACACTATCCGAGCAAAGGATCGGGACCGGCTGGCTGCATCACTTGCTGAACGGAAAATACCTCATGGAATCTATTATCCGATCCCACTACACCTTCAAAAGGCGTTTGCCGTTCCGGGAACAGGAGTGGGAGCATTCCCCGAGGCTGAAAGGGCGGCACGGGAAGTCCTCTCGCTCCCTATGCACACCGAACTGACGGATGAGCAGTTACAACTTGTCACAAAGACAATCAAAGAATTTTACGCCAGACCGTGAAGACCCTCGTAATCATCCCAACATACAATGAGGCAGAGAATATTGTCCGCCTCGTCCCTGAAGTTCTCCGGCAGAATGAAGGGATTGACGTACTCATTGTGGACGATGCGTCGCCCGACAACACCGCGGAGAAAGTACGAGAACTGAAAGTCCATAACCCCCGGGTCCACCTTTTCGAGCGACCTGGAAAGCTTGGTCTTGGATCAGCCTATGTGGAGGGATTTCGGTATGCGCTGAAGGATTCGTACGACTACATCTTCGAGATGGATGCGGATTTCTCCCACGACCCCCTGGATATCCCGCGATTCCTGAGGGAAATGGAGCACTACGATCTCGTCCTCGGCTCCCGATACGTTAATGGTGTGCGCGTTCTGAACTGGCCGATTCAGAGACTTCTACTTTCGTACTTCGCCAATTTCTACAGCCGCGTGATGACTGGTCTGAAGCTACAGGATGCAACAGGTGGTTTCAAGTGCTATCACAGGCGGGTACTCGAGGCGATCGACCTTGACCAGATCCGGTCAAACGGCTATGCATTTCAGATTGAAATGAGCTTCAAGGCATGGAAAAAAGGATTCCGAATCAAGGAGATCCCGATTATCTTTCTTGACCGTGAAATCGGTGTTTCCAAGATGTCAAAGGGGATTATTTATGAAGCTTTCTTCATGCTGTGGAAATTGAGGATGAGCAGCATATTCGGAAGGGTGGAGTAGGGGGTGGACGGAACGCGAAACGCGAAACGCGGAAATCGGAGAGTGCAATCCTCTGCGATTCTTTGCGCTCTCTGCGTTGAAACACCATGACTAACCTAATCAGAGCCAGGGATAAAAGAAATCGCAGAGACGCGGAGTACGCAGAGAATTCGCAGAGGATCATGAATGGAACGCGGAACGCGAAACGCGGAAGTATTTGAGTGCAATTAATGGCTTCAGACTACTGACTTCCGACCACTGACTATCTTCTTGACTGAACAGACCGTACAGACTGTATAGACTATTTCACATGGACATCTCTGTAATCATCGTCAATTATAACGTCCGCAGATTCCTCGAGAATGCCATCTCCTCCGTCATGAAGAGTGCGGAGGGATTGCAGGCAGAGATCATTGTGGTTGACAATGCATCGGATGACGGAAGCGTTGAAATGGTTCGCACGACCTTCCCGACGGTCCAGGTAATCGCAAACTCGGAGAACTTAGGCTTTGCGAAGGCGAACAATCTTGGCCTGAAGCGGGCGAAGGGTAAACATCTGCTGCTTCTGAATCCGGACACGATCCTCCAGGAGGACACCATCCATGAGATGATCGGGTTCATCGCGAAACATCCGGATGCCGGTCTGGCCGGCTGCAAGATATTGAACCCCGATGGTTCGTTTCAGCTCTCATGCCGCAGAGGATTTCCAACCCCTTGGGTTTCGTTTACGAAGGTCTTCGGTCTCAGCTCGCTCTTTCCCGGCTCGAAGCTCTTCGGCCGGTACAATCTGACGTACCTCAATCCGGATGAGTCGTATGTTGTCGATGCGATCAGCGGATCGTTCATGATGCTCACGCGCCGTTCCTATGACCTTGTGGGCGGACTTGATGAATCCTTCTTCATGTATGGAGAGGACCTTGACTACTGCTATCGGATTCAGAAGGCGGGCCTCAGAGTGTACTATGTGCACACGACGCAGATCATCCATTTCAAGGGGGAGAGTACCCAGCGAAGCAACCTCGATGAAATCGAGTTGTTCTACGATGCCATGCGTGTTTTTGTACGCAAGCATTTCGGGCACTCTTATTTGCTGAAGGCTGTACTTTCTGTCGGAATCTCACTCCGTGCCGCTGCTGCATTCCTTGCAAGGGCTGGCAGGCCGCTCTCGGTCGCGATGATTGACTTCCTCCTGGTCAGTTTGTCGATGGTTCTTGGAGAGTTCCTGCGGTATGGGGCTTTGTTCAGGCTGCCGGCCTATGCTTACCCGGTGGTCTGGATTGTTCCATCGATGCTGGTTGTCGCCGCCCTCTCTGTTTCCGGCGTCTATACGTCAAACCGTCATTCTGTCTCCCGTTCGGCCGGTGCAGTTATCACCAGCTTCGTATTTCTCTCTGCACTCGTTTTTTTTGCCAAGGACTACGGGTTCAGCAGGATCGTCGTTGGCATCGCCGGAGTGATCAGTGTTGTCTCCGTTCCCGGATGGCGGCTTCTCTTCAGATTTGCAGGGAAGGGCCGGAGCAGTTCACGCGGAAGCCTGTTCGGAAGGAGGACATTGATCGTGGGGACCGGAGAATCCGCCCTCACTGTGCTGAGGAAGCTTCGCGCACGCGTGGGAGACGGATACGAAGTCGTCGGTTTCGTTTCGACTTATGGAACGGAAGTGGGTGAAGAACGCGCTGGACTGGAAGTTGTCGGAAGTGTTGAGAATGTCGGCAAAGTGATTTCCGAGAACAGGGTGACAGAGGTGATCTTTTCGACCGACGGGCTCTCATATAAGGATATCCTCTCTGTGATTGCAAGGAGCAGAAGCCGGGGGGTAAATTTTCGCCTGGTTCCAAACAGTCTGGAGGCGATTATCGGTAAGGCAAGTATCGATGAGCTTGACCCGATTCCGCTGGTGGAAATTGAGTATAATATCCACAAGTCGGTCAACCGCATCGTGAAACGGTCGTTTGATATTTTCACGTCGTTTCTTCTGCTGATAAGCCTGTATCCCCTGAAAATGCTTGTGGGAGCAATCTCCGGAAAGGGGAAGAGAGACGAAATGAAGAAATCCTGGATTGAAAGACTCCCCGGAGTATTCAGCGGGCGCCTGAGTTTCGTCGGCCTTCCGTATGCGGAATCGCGACACGCTGGATTGACTGATCACCTGGTTTCCCTGAACGGACAGGCTTCGTCGCTCGGGCCTTATGGCCTGACGGGAATCGTCCAGATTCAGTCCGAGGGAAGGATGGAGCCTGAGGAAACCGAGCAACTCAAACTCTACTATGCAAAGAACCAATCCCTGGCACTTGACATGGAAATTCTGTTGAAAGCAGCCCTCGGGAGAAAACACCAATCATGAGCAAACCGATCCTTGAATTTGAGAAACCGATCTTCGAGCTGGAAGAAAAACTCACTGAGCTTCGCCGGTATTCTGACAATCCTGATATTGCAAGCGAGGTTGTGAAACTCGAGAAACGGGTTCATCAGCTTCAACAAACTATTTTCTCAGGCCTCACCCGCTGGCAACGGGTTCAACTTGCGCGCCATCCTGATCGTCCCTACACTCTCGACTACATCAACCTGATGACCCAGGGATTCATCGAGTTGCATGGAGACAGGTCCTTCGGTGATGACAAAGCAATCGTAGGCGGCTTCGCTTCGATTGGTGAATATTCTGTCATGATCATCGGCCACCAGAAAGGGCGCGACACAAAATCGAACCTGTACAGAAATTTCGGGATGCCAAATCCTGAAGGGTACCGGAAAGCGCTCAGATTGATGAAGCTCGCGGAAAAGGTGGGAAAACCAGTGATCACGATGCTGGATACGCCGGGGGCTTTTCCCGGTCTCGAAGCCGAAGAGAGGGGACAGGCAGAGGCGATCGCCAGGAATCTCCTGGAGATGTCGAGACTTCGCGTTCCGATCGTTGTTGCAATCATCGGCGAAGGAGCATCGGGTGGTGCTCTTGGGATTGGCATTGGTGACAGGATCCTGATGCTTGAGAATGCCTGGTATTCTGTGATCTCGCCTGAATCATGCTCCAGCATTCTCTGGCGAAGCTGGAGCTATAAAGAACAGGCGGCCGAGGCCCTGCAGTTGACTGCACCCGACCTCAAGAAACAGGGGATCATCGACGTCATCGTACCCGAACCTCCCGGCGGAGCACACAGGAGCCACGAACGGATGGCCGAGATTCTCAGCAAGGCGATTACGGACGAACTGAAATCCCTGACGAAAGTGAAGCCCGATAAACTCGTGGAGAAACGGATTGCGAAGTTTTCAGCAATGGGCGAATGGTCGGGATAACACAGCAGCTGGAACTTAGTCACGCAGATTGAAATCCGAAACTCGAATATCGAAGCACAAAGGAAGCCCGAA
>DAIPLH010000018.1:0-4944 GCA_036769325.1 Bacteroidota bacterium | reverse complement strand
GAAACAGGTCCTGTGGTTTCGAGATTTGGCCATTCGATCCTTCGTGCTTCCTTAGGATTTCGAGATTCATCTGAAATCCGCAATCCGTAATCCGTCACCATGATCAACCATGTAACCGACATCCGCGTCCGCTACGCCGATACCGACCAGATGCGGATTGTGTACTACGGGAAATTCTTCGAGTACTTTGAACAGGGACGCTCGGATCTTCTGAGAAGCATCAACCTCCCCTATTCGGAAATCGAGCAGATGGGCTTCTACCTTCCGGTCATCGAAGCTCACGCGGACTACAAACGCACCGCGCAATATGATGATCTCCTGAAGATCACGACGCACCTCCGTGAAGTTCCGGTTGCCAGGGTCAGGATAGACTACGAGGTAGCAAAGGACGGGGAAACCGGGATTGTTGCGACGGGACATACAGTCCATAGTTTTGTCAGTTCTTCTACAGGCAAACCAACGCGTGCACCGGCCAGGTTTCTGGAGGCAATTGAGCAGGCCATGGGGAAAGTCGGCCGATGAACGCTGACAGCCGGATGACGAGGGTGATTGAATTCGCCCTCCTTGAGGATTCCGGTCTGGGTGATGTGACTACTGAAGCAATCTTTCCCGATGGACAGTCAGGTGCAGGTGAAATCCTCATTAAGGAGAACGGGATCGTTGCCGGTATTTCTGCTGCGCAGCTTGTCTTTGAGATCTGTGATTCAAGCGTCCAATTCTTTCCCCTCATAGCGGATGGCGAACTGGCATCAAAAGGAAGTGTTGTTGCCCGCGTGGAAGGGGATATCCGGTCGATTCTGCGGGCTGAACGGGTTGCACTCAACATTCTCCAGCGGATGAGCGGAATTGCAACGATCACACGCCGGTATGTTGAGGCAGTTGCAGGAACCCGCGCACGCATTACCGACACGCGCAAGACGGCTCCGGGGCTCAGAGTGTTCGACAAGTGGGCGGTCCAACTTGGCGGGGGAGTGAATCACCGGTTCGGACTGGACGACATGATTCTGATAAAGGATAATCATATCGCAGCTGCCGGCAGCATCACAAGGGCGCTGCTGCTTTGCAACGAGTACCTTAAAGCCAGAAAGCTGAGCATCCCGATCGAAGTGGAAACCAGCAATCTTGCAGAAGTGGAAGAGGCCCTCCAATGCGGAGGTTTCCAGAGAATCATGCTTGATAATTTCAACACCGAAAATCTCCGAAATGCAGTAATCAGGATTGACCGAAAGCATGAAGTGGAGGCTTCGGGGGGGATCACTCTGGAGACTGTCCGCTCCTGTGCCGAAGCGGGCGTCGATTTCATCTCTGTCGGAGCTCTCACGCACTCGCCAAGGAGTCTTGATCTGTCATTGGATGTTGCCTGGATTTCCGCCCCTTGACGAATGATTGACAAAATCCGCCGGTTAGGGACTGAGACAGCGGTCTATGGCGTCAGCACCGTCGTTGGTCGCTTTCTCACCTTTCTTCTTACTCCCTTCTATGCCAACGTTGTTTCCCCCGGTGACCTCGGGATCGTTGCCACCCTGTTTGCCTATATCGCCTTCCTCAATGTGATTTATCATTACGGTATGGATGTTGCGTACATGAAATACGTTTCCACTTTGGAGCTTGGGAACAAGAAGGAGACATTCAGCGTTCCGTTTCTCTCCGTCATGATATCGTCGATCGTTCTCTCTCTGCTGCTCTGGGCAAACGCGCCACCAATTGCTCAAATGCTTGGTGCAGGAAGCGAAAACGCCTTGTTGGTCAGCTACTCTATTCTGATTCTGCTGTTGGACGCGGTTTGTCACATTCCCTTTGCTGCTCTCCGGATGGAGAGAAAAGCAAAGACATTTGCTGCTTTGAAATTAGCGGGGATTGTGGTCAATGTGTCCTGTGCTGTCTTGTTTCTCGTGCAGCTTGATATGGGAATGGAAGGAATACTGTTGTCCGGAGTCGTCTCTTCGGGTTTTACGTTGGTGTTGTTGCTCCCCACTATCGCCCGGAACTCTACGTTGAGGTGGTCGCAGCCCTTGTTCCGATCACTCCTCGCATTTGGTCTCCCGACCCTCCCGGCGGGACTTGCTGCAATTGTCATCCAGGTTGCGGATCGTCCCATCCTTGAATCAATGACTGACCTGTCCACCGTTGGGATCTATCAGGCGAACTATCGTCTCGGTATTTTCATGATGCTCATTGTTTCTATGTTTGAATTTGCCTGGCGCCCGTTTTCCTTTGCTCATGCTAGGGATCCGGACGGCAAGCAACTCTTTGCGCGGGTGATGACCTATCTCCTCCTTGCCATGGCTGGCGTCTTCATTATCCTCTTTTTCTTTCTTGAGGATATTATCAAGGCACCGTTGTTCTTCGGAAAATCGCTCCTGCCGGCAGCGTACTGGAGTGGTCTTTCCCTTGTTCCAACGATCCTCCTCGCGTATATCTTCCTCGGAATATCGACGGTCTGCTCGGCGGGACTCTATATCGAAAAGAAGACGGGGACTCTGCCTGCCATTGCAATCACGGGGGCCCTTGTAAATATTGCGGGGAACCTGCTACTGATTCCACACTGGGGGATGCATGGCGCAGCTCTGGCCACTCTGCTGAGCTATGCGACAATGGCACTCCTGATGTACAGAGCTTCGCAGCGGGTGTATCGTGTCCCCTATGAATCCGGTCGGATTGCCGTGTTGGGTGTAGTCACCATGATTGTTTGCGCGGCTGGTGCGTTGATCCATCCACCAATACCCTCCTTCCTCTGGCGCTTTCTCCTTGTGCTACTCTTTGTCGGAGGTCTTCGATGGCTGAAGTTTTTTGAGAGCTCTGAACTTGCGGCGATCCGCAGAATGTTCACAAGAAGCTCCGTCGGGACAACACCTCCGGAACCCGGGAGCGATCAAGTTTGATGAATTGCCACCCCAACCAATGCAAGGACATGATTCTTGTAAAGTAGCGCGTTCCTTCGCGCCCGCCTGACCGTCGTTGAACAATTTCAGTCGGGCAGGTCTTTGCCCGGACTCCGGCCGAGGCCTCGTCTCGAGACGGGAGTCTTCGTCCGAAGGACCCCTTTGGGGCGGCTGCATCCAATCTGGTAACTGAAATCGGTTTTTCGTAATTTTTGGCAGAAGCATCGGTGAATGGGTATGAATGCGCGTGGAGATAACCTGAGACATGTGTTGAGTATGTGCGATTATGATTCTTGAACGCTTAAAGAAAGTGCGGGAGCGCTATGAGGAGGTCACCAAACTCCTCAGCGATCCGCTTGTGGTTGGTCAGCAGGACAGGCTGCGGCAACTGAGTAAGGAACACAGCGATCTGACCCCGCTCGTGAAGGCCTATGACCGTTATCGCAAATCGCAGGAGGAACTGACGGGCCTGAAGGAAATCATCGACCAGTCGGGTGATTCCGAGATGAAGCAGCTTGCCTACGCTGAGCTTGATGGGATACGGGAAAAGATTGCCCGTGAAGAAGAAGAATTGAAATTCCTGTTGATTCCGAAGGATCCTAATGACAGCAGGAATGTCATTATGGAAATTCGCGCAGGTACCGGAGGAGAGGAGGCGGCTCTTTTCGGGGCTGATCTTTTTCGGATGTATTCACGCTTTGCCGAAACGAAGGGATGGAAATTTGAGTTGTTGGATTTTAGTGATGCAGGGAAGGGTGGATTTAAGGAGATTTCGTTCAGCCTCATCGGGCAGGATGTCTATGGTGCTATGAAATATGAGAGCGGCGTCCACAGAGTGCAGCGGGTGCCTGAGACCGAGGCCCAGGGACGGATTCATACGTCTGCCGCTACCGTTGCGGTCCTTCCAGAGGTTGAATCGGTGGACGTTGAGATCAATCCGGCCGACCTTGAGATGGACACATTCAGGTCAGGTGGCAAGGGTGGGCAGAACGTCAACAAGGTTGAGACTGCGGTGAGAATTACGCACGTGCCCACGGGCGTAGTTGTCGCCTGCCGCCAGGAGCGGTCTCAGTTTCAGAATCGGGAGAGAGCGATGAAGATGCTCCGGGCGCGGCTGTACGAAATGATGCTCGAGTCACAGGTTGGTGACGTCGCCGCCTTGCGGAAATCGATGGTGAAGAGCGGCGATCGGAGTGACAAGATCCGGACTTACAACTTCCCGCAGAACAGGGTTACCGATCACCGGATCGGATTGACGCTCTACAATCTCTCTGAAATCATCGACGGTCGATTGGATGAATTGATCGAGGCGTTGAAGATTGCCGATCGGGCGGAAAAGCTCAAGGAAGAGCCAAAAAGCAAATAAGTAGTCGGTAGTCCAGAGTCAGCAGTCGGAACAGACCTAGTTCAGGCCCGGCTTTCCAATCTCCTGTATTCTCACCTTCGTAAAAAAATCCTTGAGCAAGGCGGCACAGCGGGAATCAAGAACGTTGCCGGCGACTTCGACCTGATGGTTGAGCCGCTTATCCTGCGGTATCTGATAGAGCGTTGTGCACGCGCCGGCTTTCGGGTCAGTTGAACCAAAAACAAGCCTCGGGAGTCGTGCCAGAACGATTGCACCTGCGCACATCGGACATGGTTCGAGGGTTACATAGAGGGTACACTTCTCAAGCCGGCGGTCTCCGACAAACATTGTCGCAGCGGTAATGGCAATCATCTCCGCGTGAGCGGTCGGATCCTTCAGGGATTCAATTTGGTTGTACCCCTTGCCGATGATCCTTCCATCCCTCACAATCACTGCGCCAATGGGTACTTCCTTCCGCTTGAACGCCTGTTCGGCTTCGCGTAAGGCAAACTCCATCCAGCGTTCGTCTTCAGTCATTTTTGAACCGCCCCCAAAGGGGTCCTTCGGACAAGGCGCCAAGAGCGCCAAGAAGATAAGAGTGACAGGACACAGCTTTCACAACAGAAACAGTTGTGGATTTTTTTATAGGATATTGAATCGCCCGTCTAAAGACGAGGCCTCGGCCGGAGGCCGGGCAAAGAACACCAGGAACGAAGA
>DAIPLH010000273.1:0-4699 GCA_036769325.1 Bacteroidota bacterium | reverse complement strand
AATCGAACAAATCGCGCGCAAGGCCAATGGACACATATGCATAGTGAGCATCGTAGTCCTTGTTGTTTGAATCGTAGATTCCTGCAACCCGACACCTTCGCATCGATGGTTGTCCGATCTGCAGGACCATCGCATCAACACCAACAGGGCTCACAAGGAGGATCTCCGTTCCGACCGTCGCGTTGAGGCGGTCTGCCAGGTTTAGCCCCAGCACGATGCCATCGGTCCCCAGAGAATCCTTCAATTCCATACTCCCAAGGACGATCTTATCGCTTACACCTGAAACGCGACCGACGAGGGAATCCACAACACCTTTGACGAAGACTACGCGGTTATAGTTCGACGAAACCAGAATCGCCTTGCTTTGAATATAGGGGGCCCAGTCGCTGATGAGGGGTTCAGCGTCGAGTTCCTTCTCAAGAGAATCGGAAAGCACCATAACACGTCCCTTTGCGGGGTCAATCCTGATGTGCGGATCAAACCCGACCAGAACGGATGTAACGACACCATTGAACCCGTTGAAAACAGACATGACAATCACGAGAGCCGCCACGCCTACGGTAATCCCGACCAGGGAGACGATCATGATCACATGGATCATCCGGACATTCCGTTTCGACCTGATGTACCGCTTTGCGATGTGTGATTCGTAGCCCATCAGGAAAACCGTATCGCCCGGACCGGTTCAATGCGCGCCGCGAGGCGCGCCGGAAGGAACGAACAGAGCAATGCCAGCATAATACTGATTCCGGAAACCACAACGTAATATTCCCAGCGAAAAAGAACCGGCACCGAGCTCATGAAGTACACATCGCTCGGCAGCGAAAGAAGATTCAATTGTTCCTGAGCAAGAAGGAGGATAAAGGCAAGAAGGTTGCCGAGCATTGTCCCCATGATCGAAAGAACAAGCCCCTGCCGGATAAAAATCCGTGCAATGGCGGACCGCGACGCTCCGAGCGCAAGGAGAATCCCTATTTCTTTCGTCTTCCCGAGCACCATCATGAGAAGAGTTCCAATAATGTTCACGGCCGCTACAGGAATGATCAGTCCGACAATAATCGGGTCAAGCCGGGTCTGGAGTTCTATCCATGAAAAATAGTTCCGGTAGGATTGGAACACCGTCCGCGCGTAATGAGGATAACCAAGCAGCTCCTCGATTTGGTGTGCAACCGCTGTCACACTGTCAATCTCAGTCAGGTAGATGTCGTACCCCGTTACATCATCATCGAGCCGGAGTAACTTCTGGACATCCGTGATCGCCGTGTAACCGATGATGTCGTCATATTCGGACATGCCGCTTTCGTAGATTCCTGTCACCCTAAATTGCATCACCCGTGGTTGCCAGGTTCCGTCCGGCGACGCGAGACCGAATACGGCTGCTTTGTCGCCAACTCCGAGAGCGAGTCGCCGCGCCAGTTTTCGGCCAATGATCAAACCAGGCAGTTCACCCGGGGTCGGGACCAGCGATCCGGTTCCCTGGACAATATACTTGCGAACGCTGCGAGCACCAGCTTCGGCCGGAACTCCCTTCAGCATGATGCCGTCCACCCCTTCCTTCGAGCGCAGAATCGCTTCTCGTGCGACGAAGGGAGTCACGCTCCGGATAAGGGGAATGCGTTCTCTAAGAACACTGATCGATTCCGTCGAATTCCTGAGTGGCTGGTTCTGGAACCCCTGCACCTGGATGTGACTGTTAAACCCGATGACCTTCCCCGTAATCTCCCTTTCGAAACCGCCGAGGACGGACAGTGTAATGATCAACGCGGCTGTCCCAAGCATCATTCCAACCACGGATATGAACGTGATCATCGAGACAAACCGGTCATGCTGCCTGGATTTGAAAAATCGCTGGGATACCAGAGAAGTGAACGACATTTCAGGAAGCTGCTTTTGAGCTGGTTGTCAGAAGGTACGCCTTGATGAATTCATCGATATCCCCATCCATGACTGCCTGGACATTGCTTGTCTCAATATCAGTCCGGAGATCCTTGACAAGGTTATAGGGGTGGAACACATACGACCGGATCTGGCTTCCCCACTCTATCCTTTTCTTTGAGCTTTCGACCACATTTCGGCGAGCTTCCTCTTCTTCCTTCCTTCGCTTGTAAAGCTGCGAACGAAGCATTTTCATGGCGCGTTCCTTGTTCTGGAACTGCGATCGTTCCTGCTGGCATGCAACAACAATTCCGCTGGGCTCGTGCGTGATCCGGACTGCCGTCTCCACTTTATTGACGTTCTGTCCTCCCTTGCCACCAGCGCGGTAGGTATCGACTTTAAGGTCGGCGGGGTTGATTTCGATTTCCACGTCGTCTTCGATTTCGGGATAGACGAAGACCGATGCAAATGAGGTGTGCCGGCGGGCATTTGAATCGAAAGGCGAGATACGGACAAGCCGGTGCACTCCGTTTTCCGCTTTCAAGTAGCCGTAGGCGAATTTTCCGGTGAGTTCAACCGTGACGCTCTTGATTCCGGCGCCGTCTCCGTCGAGTCTGTCGACAATCGCAGTCTTGTATCCTCTCCGGTCAGCCCACCGGAGATACATCCTCAGCAGCATTTCCCCCCAATCCTGGGCCTCTGTCCCACCCGCACCCGGATGAATCGTCAGAATAGCATTCAGCTCATCATCCTCGGCGCTGAGCATGTTCTGAAGTTCAAGTTTCTCTATTCCTGAAACGACACCGGCTAATTCAGCACTTATCTCCCCGGCAATTGATTCTTCTCCGGATTCTTCTCCCAACTCAATCAGAGCAACTGCGTCGTCCAGGTTCTTTCGAAGGGCTTCGAAGGAATCAATCCACTCTTTCTCCCTGCTGATCTCCTGCATGACCTTTTGGGCAGCGATGTTGTCGTCCCAGAAGTCTATCTCCTCCGTCCTCTTATGAAGATCACTGACTCTCTTTTCCCGCCCGGTGATGTCAAAGATAACCCCGGAGTAATTCAAACCGCTTTCGAATTTCTTTCATTTCGCTTTTCTGATCTTCAAACATTGCTCAACTCCTACAAAGTGACCTGTTCATCAATTTCCAGCTCCATGCGGAGCATCGCGCTGCTCAGGGTCTTTCCCTGCGCATCGTTTTTCAGCGAACGTGTTCCCCCACCGCCGAGTGACCCGTGTAGCAGAAAGTTCAACGCCCAGAGGTTTGGCAACTCATATCTTTCCACCGGACCAAACGCGATCCCTTCAAAATGCTTCTTCACACGCTCGACAGTCAGGTACTTCAACAGGAGAGGGTAGTGCTCCTGCTTCAGCGCAATGACCCCGACATTTCCCGTATCTCCCTTGTCACCCGAACGTGCGTGTGCGATATCGATTAGACGAAGTTTCATGCTGCGTTCATCAGAGTGTTTCGACAACAACGTGAGGCCGGACGGCTTCCTTTGTCATTAGCGCCGGCCAGTAGGCAATCACCTCGCTCGGCTTTGGTCTGCCACCGGCGAAGCCGGTCACCGCCGGTGGGCCTGTCAATATCAAAGGCGCCAGCTCCATGCCAAAACGCTCCACTGCTTTGTAGTCCTTGCCCCTCACACCCACGCGAAGGACTACCTCATTGGGTTCAGCAAAGTCTTTGACAAGTGGTCCATGGCATGAGTTGTGACCGACATATTCAGTTCGTACCTCTTCAAACTCAAGTCCGATGTCAGCAAGTCTTGTGCGGAGTATCTGATCGGCCGCCTTTGCCTTGTCCAACGCATCCGGCCAGGCGTAGGTGAGTGTTCCTACCGCCGTATAGCCGTCAAGATACGACATGGAAACCTTGAAGGACTCTGTACTCGGTTTTCCCTTCACCCCGAATACTTTGACACGGTTCTTGCCGTCGTCTGCAAGCTGGATGGTGGTAAAATCCGCCACACAATCCGGAGTGATGTAGCGCGCCGGATCTCCGATCTCATAGAGAAGCTGTTCCTTCACAGTCTGAAGAGAAACCAGCCCACCGGTGTTCTCATGCTTCGTGATGACGATTTCGCCACTGGGTTTTGCCTCTGCAATCGGGAAGCCAATATGGGCAAGATCCGGCACCGCCCGCCAGTCACCCGAGAAATTGCCGCCACTCGCCTGTCCACCACACTCCAGAATATGTCCAGCAACAGTGCCCGCTGCAAGCTTGTCCCAGTCATCCTGTTTCCAACCGAACTCATGGATCATCGGAGCCAGTGTCAACCCCGTATCGGTTGTGCGCCCGGTGATCACCACCTGCGCACCCTGCTGCAGGGCATCGACGATGGGCCATGCCCCGAAGTAAATGTTCGCACTCATGACACGGTCGCGCACGCCGGAGAGTTTTTCGCGTGTCTCCATGTTGTCGAGAGCAATGCCTTTCGCTGCCAGATCATCGAGCGAATCAAGGATGTCATCTCCAACAACAACACCAATCTTCAACCCTTTGATGCCGAGCTTTTCCGCAACCCGGAAGATTGCGTCCCGGCAGGCAATCGGGTTCACACCCCCTCCATTCGTAATCACGCAGATGTTCTTCTTCGTGATAACAGGGAGAATGCGCTCCATGAGGGGAATGAGGTCTCTCGCATAGCCAAGAGAAGGATCTTTCCTTCGCTGTTTCTGCATGATGGACATCGTGACTTCGGCGAGATAGTCCATCATCATGTAATCAACCGGACCCTTTGTCACCTGGTCGTATGGAGCGGTGAGGAGATCACCCCAGAAACCCTGTCCGCTTGCTATTCTGATTGACTCTTTCAT
>DAIPLH010000272.1:1014-4699 GCA_036769325.1 Bacteroidota bacterium | reverse complement strand
CCGAAGCGCTTCAAAGTGTGCAGGCAGCTACTACCGTCCGCGTCCGTCAGTCCAAAGTCTCACTGACCGATGGCCCTTTTGCCGAAACAAAGGAACAGTTGGGCGGGTTCTTCCTGATCGATGCACCGGACCTCAGTGAAGCAATCAGCATTGCTTCGCGTTGGCCCTCAGCCCGGTTCGGCAGCATCGAGGTGAGGCCGATTGAGACAGAACTTCGGGTGGAAGGCCGTTATTGACGATTATGCGGAACAATCAAAAGAAACAGATACACCAGAGAACTCATAACCGAAGGAGATACTATGCTTATCATTCGTGAAGTATTCACCGCCAGGCCAGGCCAGGCTTCGAAGCTTGCCAAACTCTTCAGGAGGGCTTTTGCAGCAGAACAAAACACGATTGTCATGACTGACATGGTTGGGGACTATAACACTGTTGTGGTTGAGATGCAGGTGAAAAGCCTTTCGGAGTTTGAACAGCAAATGGAAGAGTACAAGTCCGGAAAGCCCGACCCGAAAATGGATCCGGCCGTCGCAGAGGAGCTGTCAAAATACACAGAAATGTATGTAACGGGCCGAAGAGAGATTTGGCAGATCGTTGAATGATTAAGATGTGAGATGTGGGATGTGGGTAGGAGTGATTGTTCTGAGTGAATAGTGATTGAAGAATAACGATTTCAGATTTTTGAAGTGGGAGATCGGTGATGACACAACCTGACATTTTCACGAAGTGGAAATCCTGGGCGCCACAACTCCAGAGTGTGCTTCGGATTGTTGCTGCATTCATGTTCATACAGAACGGCACGATGAAGCTTTTCGCCTGGCCGATCGGGATGCAGCCGGACGGAGGCCCGGCCCAACTCCTGACTCAAGTTGGAATCGGAGGCACTCTGGAAACTTTCGGTGGAGGCCTGCTGCTCCTGGGTCTCTTCACCCGACCTGTTGCATTCATCCTCTCCGGTGAGATGGCTGTCGCTTACTTCCAGTTCCATCAGCCCAACGAACTCTGGCCAATCATGAACAGAGGCATACCCGCCGTGCTTTTTTGTTTTCTCTGGCTCTACTTCTCCGCCGCCGGCGGAGGAGCGTGGAGTCTGGACGGATGGCTGAAGCGGGGACGACAGCCGGCGATGTGAGATTTGAGATGTGGGTGGCTTCGTACAGAGCGGTTGTTCTGAGTGAATTGCGATTAGAGAATTGCGATTTGAGATTTGAGAAGTGTGGTTTGGTAGCGACTGAATAGACAGAGTGCAGATGTGAGATGTGAGATTTGAGATGTGAGTGGCAGACTGGACAGACCAGATAGACTAGACAGACTTATCTGAGATATGCACAGACTTTATTGAACAAACATGAAAGGACGCTTCCATGGCCAAATACGTTGACGGATTTGTAATTCCTCTTCCGAAGAAAAAGCTCCGCTTCTACAAGAACGTTGCCCGGAAAGCAGGCAAGATCTGGATGGAGTTCGGCGCGCTCGAATACCGGGAGTGCATCGGGGATGATCTCAACATCAAAGGTATGACTTCATTCCCGCGGATTTCCAGAGCAAAGAAAGGTGAGACAGTGGTGTTCTCATGGATTGTCTACAAATCGAAGGCCGACCGGAACCGCATCAATGCGAAGATCATGAAGGATCCACGCATACTTGGTATGATGGATCCGAAAGACATGCCGTTCGATGTGAAGAAGATGGCAATGGGTGGGTTCAAGGTATTGGTCGAGTATTGAGTGCATCCATCACAATTCGCAGGTCGCAAATCGCTCTTCGCAATTCACGGGAAGTTACGCCCGAAGCTTAGAACACACTCACTTTTATGTATCGGTCCGGGTTCTGCTTGAAATCCATCAGGAGTGAATCGAGGGAGATGATGCTGTGGTCGAGGTGCTTGTAAAACTCGTCGTCCCCGGCCAATCGCCCCAGGGTGCTTTCCTGACTGTTCAACCGGGCGAAGAGAGAGTCTGTCCGTCGCATGACGGAGCTCAGCGTGTTGTAAAACGATTCGTCCATCATGAGCTTTCCGAAGGTCCCTTTCCCGGCCCTCAGGGAATCTGCAACATCTGAAAGATTGGTAACCAGGGAAGCCGCCTTCTCCGCCATCTGCTCATCGTTGATCAGGCGTGATGCGAGACCATCTCCCTGATTGATGCGGGCGGTCACTGCTTCAACGTTTGCGGCCGTTTTCAGAAGTTTGTTATTCAATTCGTCAGATGTAATCAGCTTCCCGATCGTCCCTTCCCCGCGGACAATCTTTGCAGAAATTTCCTGGATCGTATTCATCGTTTTCAACGCGGATGCGGTCAGTTCCTCGAGCCCCGGATCCACCTCGACAGCAAGATAGCCTCCATCCTGGAGAAGTTCCTCGGAATGCCCCAGCGAAATCTCAACGTATTTGTCGCCAAGAACGCCTAAAGCTTTCACCACGGCGCGGGAGTCTTCGGGTATGAGAGGAAAATAGTCGTGCACGATGTCCAGCGTGACGACAACACCTGCGGTATCACCCCTATGGGCAAAGTCCATGCTCTCGACCACGCCGATTTTCTTTCCGGAGATGGCAACCATATTGCCTTCTGACAGACCCCTGATATCGGAGAGAAACAGATAGGCAGTGTCGTGGCGGGCGAGCAGACTCGTGTTCTTCCCGATGATGAGTCCGAGCGCGCCAGCCAGAAGGATTCCACCGAGGAACAGGATGCCGGTCCGGAGATTTCGCCAGCCTATTCCACCGGTTTCCGATGTATTAACAGTTGCCATAACATTGATCCATCATGATGAGGGAGCGGGGTCCTACAGTTCCTCCGGATCCGCGAGAAATGACTGCACGAACGGGTGATCATACTCCCGCATTTTTGCGGGAGAATCCTGAAAGATGAGCTTGCCCTGGTACAACACAATCACCTTATCGGCGATGCTGAAAACATCGCTGATGATGTGCGTAACCATTACCGCTCCAAGTTGTTTTTCCTCTTTCAACTGTCCGATAACATCAAGAATCTTTTTCGAGCTGACGGGGTCGAGTCCGGCTGTGGGCTCGTCAAAGAGGATCATCCCCGGTTCGAAGATCAGTGCGCGCCCGATGGCCACACGCTTCCTCATCCCTCCTGAGAGACTGTCGGGCAAATGGTGTGCGTGTGATTCGAGCCCCGCAAACCGAAGCTGCTCCTGGACCCGGCGCGCAATTTCATCTTCCGGCAGGTCAAGATTTTCACGCAGAAAGAAACCCAGATTCTCAACGACAGACATCGAGTCAAACAGCGCGTTCCCCTGAAACACGATCCCCATCTTTCTTCGAATGGGAAAGAGCTGTTTTTCGGAGAGCCTGCTGATATCCACGCCGTTAACAAAAACCTGACCGGAAGTGGGCTGGATAAGCCCGAGCATCAGCTTGATGATCGTGCTCTTCCCTGATCCCGAAGGGCCAAGAATCGCGGTAATGCTCCCCCCGGGAATTTCCATTGAAATTCCATTAAGAATCTGGCGGCCCGAAAAGGACAGGTGAACATCTTTGAACTCGATCATGGTACTTTGTCTCTGTGGGATGCTGGCCCACTCCCTCAGAAATTCATGTTCTCCAGAACCAGCTTCGAAAGATGGACGCCCTTCACCTTGAAGAAGCGCTCAAAGACGCGGCGCTGGGGCAGATCGAAAAGCGCGACTGCGCGGAGATCGTGAAATACCTGGAGAAGGA
>DAIPLH010000272.1:0-1004 GCA_036769325.1 Bacteroidota bacterium | reverse complement strand
CCGAAGGGACCCCTTCGGGGGCGGTTCAATTCTCTTCCTCAAAGTGTGTTTTTAAATTTCCGGTCAGAAATTCATATTCTCAAGAACCAGCTTGGAAATATAGAAATTTGCAACCAGGACAAGCCCGGATGAGACAACGATTCCTTTGATCGTCGACCGTCCCACGCCTGCCGTGCCGCCACTCGCCGAGAAGCCATTAAAGCAACTCACCAGCGTAATAATGACCGCGAATGCGAATGGTTTGATTGCCCCGACAACGAAATCCTTCACAAGCAATTGATTCAGGGCAGAGTTCCAATAGAATCCCGGGTCGATATGGTGATAAGCCTGTGCAACGACTCCTCCTCCAACGAGTCCGACGAAATTGCTTAACGCCGTCAGGGGGAAGAACATCACAAGCGCGGAAAACAATCGCGGCATAACGAGGCGGGCGATCGGATCTGTTCCGAATGCGCGGAGCGCGTCGATCTGCTCGGAAATCTGCATCGCCCCAAGCTCTGCTCCATTCCGCGCACCAACGCGGGCAGACAGCATCAACCCTGTGACAATCGGTCCCATCTCGCGAATCACCGAGAGGGCTGTTGTCCGTCCCGTAAGAAGCTTCGCACCAAATCCCTCCAGCTGATTGCCCACTTCCACGGTCAGCAAACATCCGATAGCCAGGGAGCTGACGAAGACAATCGGCACTGATTCCGTGCCGCTTGTATACATCTGGGTCAGGATCTCCTTCCAGTAACGACGGGTAGATCCGAAACTCTTGAAAGCACGCAGTGAAAACCAGAAGAATTCCTGCATTGTATGCACGAATTCCTTCAGTCGTCTGTTGATATGTTCGGCGTAGTCTCCCGTCCAACGCCACAAACCGGAAAAGATGGGAAGCCTCCAATTGGTCGGTGAAGGATTTAAGATAAGGAAAATAGTGGATTTTGGGGAGGGGCCATCCTCATTTGGTTGAACCGCCAAGGTACTGTGTTAATAGTCAAGTCGTGACTAGGGGAAGGTTG
>DAIPLH010000271.1:3056-4701 GCA_036769325.1 Bacteroidota bacterium | reverse complement strand
ATGGATGTCAATACCGAATGATCGCAGTTCCTGTAAGTCGCGTTTGATCGTCAGCTCCTGACAATCGAAAAGCACTGCCAGGTCAACCACCTTGTAGCGGTTTGCAGGGTCGGCGCAGAGTCCGGCAATTTCTATTTGCCGTTTGAGCTTTGTGCGAAGGTCGTGGGTGCGGTGCATGCGGGGTCTTCTGTAGATTCCCTTTTTGTGTCCATTTTCTTTTGCTCGCCCAAAAGAAAATGGACGAAAAGAAAAGGGCGGTGAGATCGCAACGCCTGCCAGGATTGAGCAGGCCTTTGTTTCTACCGATTCCGGTCTCGCACCCGGTCGAGCATGCGTGGAAAGACGACCGGAATCGAAAGCGGGGATTGGTGAATGCCCCCCGCCTTCCAGCGATCTCACGGGCTGGTGACGTTGGAGTTGTTGTCCATAGCTAACCGCCATCGCCGGAAGGCGGGGAGGCCTTTAACAAAACTTGCTTTACAATTCTGACGACTTGTGGACTCTTCGGGATCAGTACGGCATCCACGGTCAGAATTGTATCTTACAATCATGCCTGGTCAATCCTTGCCGTGAGTTGCGATGGCGGAGAGAGTTTTCTTTCCGCCGCTTTCTTTTCCGAAAAGAAAGCGGCAACTGACAATACTGATGTTCTCGCGTGTCTCTGAGTTCCTACCATCACTTTGGCGCGAGCCCCCAAGAGTTTGAAGGACCCTGGGTGGAAAACTTTTCAAGGAGTTCAACCTTTTCGTGTCTTTGTGTCTTCGCGGTATTCTTTCAATCAGTCCCATCCAGAAATATCACGTTATGATACCGTATGCTCCCCCTCCCATACTATATTGACAGAAAAAGGAGGCTCTGTCATGGAAACGCAGGTTGCGGGATTCAACAGTCAGGGAGTTCTCAGTGTGGTTCAGCTCGCCACGGGTGATCAGAATACCTTCGAATATATCAGTTCGGGTGCGGCAATCAAGAGGGAATTGATAACGGTAAAGGAGGTCAATGAAGGAGGGGTCGTAAATACCCTCATGGTCATCAATAACTCTGACCACTTCGTTTTCTTCATGGATGGCGACATCCTTGCCGGGGCGAAGCAGAACCGGGTTCTCAATACATCGCTGCTCCTCGCTCCGCAGTCAAAAACGGGGATTCCCGTCAGTTGCGTGGAGCAGGGACGGTGGAGACATGTATCTCCCAATTTTTCCTCGACCGACTATATAGCGCCAGTGGCGATGAGGTCGGCAAAAGCACAGAAGGTAAGCATGAACCTCAAGGAACGGCTGAGTTTCGCGGCCGACCAGAGTGAGGTGTGGCATGGTGTTGCGGAGTTTCAATCGGCTTCCGGTGTGGAATCCAGGACCTCGAACCTTTCGGATGTGTACGAGAAAAAAAGACTTGAACTTGAAAAGTTCGTCACGAACTTCATCCCCATCGAAGGAGCAAACGGGGTTGCGTTCTTCCTTGGCCAGGACCTTGTCACTATAGATCTGTTCAACAGGACTGATGTGTTCTCAGAGTACCTGCCGAAGATGCTGAGAGGTATCGGCCTTGAGGCTATGGTTCTGAAGGAGGGCAAGAAAACAGTCCATGAAGCGGAAGCGAAGTTCAGAGTACTTGACCTGCTCGATAGGGTGGGCGCGGTGGAAGC
>DAIPLH010000271.1:2506-3046 GCA_036769325.1 Bacteroidota bacterium | reverse complement strand
GAGGAGAAGCGGTTTGATGTTGAGCAGTATTCTGGTTTCGAACTGGGGTATGGAGAACGGCGGATTCATACAGCTGTTCTAAAAGGACGTACGACTCCGCGGAGGGTATGATGGAGATTCTTCAGGAACAGGGAAGAGAGTTCATCGAGGCGGAGCCGGGGGAGGTTCTCGACTTCCTTCGCTCGCGCTCAGTGAGAAAAATCCACATTCCTCCTGAAGACCTGCATGTGGTCAACGACGGTGCACGATTGTACCTGCACTGTTCGTACGGAGGACTCCGCGAGTACCCGGTCAGAAAAGCATTTCTGCTCAAAGTGCTCCGCTGGTTTAGCTTCCCGAACAGACTCGTGAACCGACTGGATATCGACACGGTGACAATGGTCCTGAATGACTTCCTGCTGAATATCAGCAGCGGCGATGTGACAGTGACTCTCGAGGATGGCGATGCTCTCACCGTCACCAGCGCATCGTACAGCGAGGTAACAGATCTTGAGGTCCTGAATTGCTGTGTCGAGCTTGGTGTACAGAAAATTTCCCGCA
>DAIPLH010000271.1:0-2496 GCA_036769325.1 Bacteroidota bacterium | reverse complement strand
CGGAACGATTACTTCATGCGGGTCTACAGTGAAGCTAATTGTGAAGTTGAACCTGAGCCAGGTGATATCTGCTCGTTTGCGTACAACGTGGTCAATTCGGAAACAGGCTTCCGGGCGCTTTCCCTGAGCCACTACATCCTCCGCTATATTTGCTCTAACGGCGCGGCCGTCCCTGTGAAGGGGATGCAAAAACGATCTCATTATGGGTATGCTCAGGGTGAACTGTCCGGCTTGCTCCAGAAGCATCTCGCAGGCGGTGAGGCGATGAGAGGTAAGATCGTGGAGGCATTGAAGTCCAGTATCGGAACGCGACTGAACGGTGAGAAGGACAAGATCGCTCGATCGGTGGATGTCCTTCTTGGCAACGGAAGCGGGGCCATGGTGTACCGCCGGCTTCCGCCTGAGGCGACTCGCTACGATCTGTTCAATGAGCTGACCGGCATGGCCAAGTCGTACCCAATTGGGATACGGTTGCAGCTAGAGATCATTGCAGGAGGGTTGCTGAACTAATTGCGAGTCCGCCGAAGGCGAACGAAGCAATCTGATCAACTCGGGGGACGAAGCAGGCTGGTCTCAGCCGCCTTGAAACCTTCGGCAAGGCTGTGCGACGATAGTTCCGAGGAGCCCCGACAAAGTCGGGACGACGAAGCAAGCCTGATTTATCTGGGGTAGGTCAGGGTTTTTCAGATTGCTTCGTCCGCCTTCCCGACCAAGAGCGTCGGGACAGGTCGGCGGACTCGCAATGACATCAAGAAGCATGAAATCACAGGAAGGGAACCAAGATGAAGCAAAAACGAGCCACAGTCCAGGCAATCCAGTGCCCGAAGTGCAAATCCGAGATTCCGCTGAGCGACGCTCTGACCAGGCAGATCGAAGAAACCGTCCGTCTTGACTTCGAACTTCAACTGCAGAAGAAGGATGATGAAGCGAAAGCCGCACTCAAAGCGAAGGACGCCGAGTATAAGAAGCAACTTGAAGCGGACCGCGTTCGCATCACCCGGGAGGCAGGGAAGACCGTCGGACTTGAGCTACGAGATCTGAAAGCTGAGATAGCTGAAAAGGACCAGAAGCTTCAGGCCGCAAACGAGAACGAGCTGAAATTGCGAAAGCAGTCACGGGAATTGGAACAGCGAAAGAAGAATTTTGAGCTTGAGGTCCAGAGGAAGATGGATGAAGAGCGTCTGAAGATTGGCGGCGAAGCGAAGAAGGCGGCCGAGGAAGAATATCGACTCAAGATCCGGGAGAGAGAAGTCACAATAGATGGGATGAAGAAGACGATCGATGAACTGAAGCGGAAATCCGAGCAAGGCTCGATGCAGTTGCAGGGTGAGGCACAGGAAGTTGAGCTTGACGATCTCATCAAGTCGACTTTCAGGTACGACCAGGTCTCGAGAATTGGCAAGGGAAAGGACGGCGCGGATGTCCTTCAGGAAGTCTGCAATGACTCAGGCCGATCATGCGGCTCCATCCTCTTCGAGTCCAAACGAACAAAGAATTGGAGCGAAGGCTGGATTGAGAAAGCAAAGGGTGATCGCCTCGAAGCGAAATCAGATGTTGTTGTGATCGTTACCCAGGCGATGCCAAAGGATGTTTCTCGCATAGGGTTGAGGGACGGTGTCTGGGTTTGCGACCTGCAGTCCGCGATCGGTCTTGCAACGGCATTGCGCGAAGGTATCCTGAGGCTAAGCGAAGCAAATCGTGCGCTCGCAGGCAAGACGGAGAAAATGGAGCTGGTGTACAGCTACCTCTGCAGTCCTGAATTCGAGCAGCGTATCCAGTGTATTGTGGATGCATTCACCTCCATGCGGGACGGACTCGACGGAGAAAAGAGGGCCATAAACAGAATCTGGGCGCAACGCGAGAAGGAGATCAACAAGGTCCTGGTGAATACAGCCGGCATGTATGGAGACCTCAAGGGGATTATCGGCAGGTCATTGCCAATGGTGAGGACACTTGAACTCCCGGCTGGGGATGACGGATATCTCGCTGAAAGGCGCGAAGCCGTATGATCTTCGCTGGCCGAAAGTGCGGGTTGTCAGATTCCCCGCCTGACCATATTGTCCCTTCATGGCGGGCAGGCTTCGCCCCGACAGAGAAAGTCGGGGCTCGGAATATATGAACGACCCCATCCTTCTTTCCAAATCCAAGTACGTTGCCGGTCTGCAATGCCAAAAACGGCTCTGGACAGAGTACAACAACCGGGCATTGATTCCGGAGTTTGATGAGAGCACGCTAGCAATCTTCGACCAGGGTGCTGAGGTTGGCCGGCTGGCCAGACAGCTCTTCCCGGACGGCATCGAGGTGAAGGGGGACTACCGCGAATTCGCCAGACTTGCAGAAGACACACAGTCACTACTCCCCCTAGGAAGGCCGTTGTTTGAGCCTGCTTTCCAGGGGGACGGTGGTTTCTGCCGCGTCGATATCCTTGTCCCTGTCGCTCCCGGCGTGTGGGATATGATCGAAGTGAAGAGCTCTGGCGGAGTAAAGGAGGTTTAC
>DAIPLH010000270.1:0-4723 GCA_036769325.1 Bacteroidota bacterium | reverse complement strand
ACTTGACCCACCAGCATCCATTCCGCCCTCAAGGAGTTCTTCGAACCGCTCAGGACCAACGACTCCCGGGCCGACTTCTTTGCCACATACCGCAGAGGATCCGAAGAGTTTGACAGAGATTATCCCCCACCTGATTATCATGTAACATTTTCGTATTACCATCCCGGTTTCGCCGTGGGGTATACGGTTTATGATCCCTGGGATTGGTACTACAGTCCGTACTATTATGGTGGATGGTATCCTCCCTATTATTACTACTATCCTGCGTATTCCTGTTGGCCGTACTACTCGACCCCGTATTATCCTCATCCCGTCGTTTACTATGGCGGCTCTGGTTCAGGTGGTTACTATTCAGGGAATGGCGGTCACGCCGTGGATACACGTGACTTCGGAAACTCGAGAGGGTATGGGGGTGGAATTGGAACGCGGGGAAGAGGTGGTGTTGCCCCACGAACCGGCGACAAGGATGGAGATTTCGTTTCGGCTTCATTATCGAGACCGTCCCGACAGGGTGGAGCCACGATTGCGACGGGGTCAGGGGGAAAGAAGACTGACGGAAGTTCACGACGTGCTGTCGTCAATCGTACGCCGACCCGCAGGAGTGCCCCCGTCCAGAGTTCCCCGCCCGCGGGTTCAACACGAGGTGGATCTGACCGCGGATCGGTTTCGTCATCACCCAAGTCGTCACCTCCGTCGTCACCGGGAAACTCAGGCAGCAGAGGTGGTTCATCTGGCGGAAGCTCCCGGGGGAGCAGCCCTCGTTCGCGATAACCTGGGAAAAACCGAAGACCGGGACGCTACCTCATGACCACCAGAATATTCCTCGCAACAACGATAGCGGCACTGATACTTCTGCACGTGCCGGCCTTCGCTCAGTTTCCTGAAGACGCTCTCCGCTTTTCAACACTCGGAAACGGCGTCGGATCCCGCTCCCTCGGGATGGGAAATGCATACACAGGAATTGCAAGCGATTTTTCCGCACTGTACTGGAATCCTGCCGGCCTGGTCCAGGCTGAGCTTACGGAAGTTCACTTTGGTATCTCCAACCTGAGCTATCAGAATACTTCAACCTACTATGGTTCTTCCAACTGGTATTCAAACAACGGGACGACTCTGAACTCGCTCGGGTTCGTCTATGCTGCTCCCACACAGCGGGGCAATCTGGCGATTGCGATGGGTTACTCGCGACAGAGCTCGTTCATCGGAGCGCTTGCATTCTCCGGTTTTAACACAGAGAGCAGTGTGATGCAGACGTGGGCTCCTGATGGAGAGCCCTATCCACCCGATATTACCATCGGCGAAGAACTCGGTCTTGCCGTCGCTGACACAAACACCGGACGCTTCATCAGCCCTATTGACGGTATGCTGACGCAGGAGGGTAAGGTTCTGGAGGGCGGAGGAATTGACAATTGGTCGATTGGCGGTGGTGTGGATGTTGCCCACAATGTCTCTGTGGGTGCCACCCTGACATTTCTCACCGGGAGCTATACCTACGACCGGACCTATACAGAAATTGATACACACAATATGTATTCTGAGTTTCCTTTCGACATGGATCAGCTCATTGTCGAAGAATTCATTCGAAGCGACATCAATGGATTCAATGCGAACCTCGGGATGATGTACCGGGTCCCGGGATTCCTCAGGCTTGGTTTTTCCGTACGGACTCCGACAACCTATTCGATCAAGGAAGATTTCGGTCGCTCGGCTGACAGCTATTTCGATAACGGCGACGTATTGCCGGTCGATGGCTCTTACCAGTTCACAGGATACGGTGAGTACAAAGTGGTCTCTCCCTGGAGCTTCAGCGGGGGGCTCTCGCTGATGATTCTGAATTTCGTGCTTGCCGGTGACATCCAGTTCACCGATTGGACACAGTTGCACTTTGACGATGCAACGCCGGAGGTGATGGCTCTGAACAATGACATCAAGGAGATTTTCCGACCGGCTGCCAATGTTCGCCTGGGAGCAGAGTGGAACCCATTTGGCCTCGGCCTGCGATTTCGCGCCGGAGCGATCTACAACCAGTCTCCGTATCGTGTGGATGCTACCGCTGTCGAAGGATCGTTTGAGTATGACCAGAAGTATCTGACCGCCGGTCTCGGAATACCCCTCGGTGGATTTGCAATGATTGATCTAGCCTATGCCTACGGGTGGTGGAAGACCAATCGTATCAACTATGACGAAACCTCCCGTGTCGATGAGAGCGTGATAACACACAACGTTCTCGCGACATTCTCGGTTCGCTTCTGATTCTCCCCCTCTGTTCCACCTCCGGTTGAATCAACTCCACACGTTCGATATATTGTGTCCGTTCGTAACGAACTGACATGACCCGACGATCTGGAATCATAACCGGAACCCTCGCCGTTGCCGGCTTGCTTGCCATCGGCCTCTTCTTTTTCATCCGCTACCAGATGACAAAGTCCTTCCCGATGGTTTCCGGCAGTAGTGTTCTCCCGGTGTTGCATGAACAAGCTGATGTCACGCGTGATCACTATGGCGTTCCCCTGATTGCGACCCGAAACGAGCATGACCTGATGGTTGCGCTCGGCTATGTTCATGCACAGGATCGTCTCTGGCAGATGGATCTCGGTCGCCGGGCTGGTGAAGGACGGCTTTCTGAGATTTTCGGGGAGAACACGGTCTCGATCGACCGGATGTTCCGTATCATCGGCATCAAAGCGATAGCCCTTGAGGTAGAGGCGAACCTTAGCGATTCATCGCGCGATCGGATGCAGTGGTACTCCGATGGCGTCAATGCGTTCATTGAATCGAACAGGGGAAAGTACCCCGTCGAGTTTGACTTCCTCCGTTACGAGCCCGAGCCATGGACCGTTCTGAATTGTCTGACGATTGCCCAGATGATGGCCTGGGAGCTGAATCTCTCATGGTGGACAGACCTGGTTCTCGGATCGATTACCAACACGGTGGATCCGGTGCGTGGCTCGGATATCCTCCCCGGTTTTCCCGAATCGGTCCTGCCGATAGTTCCTGCTAAAGAGGGACAGACCTTTGCTTCATTGGGGAACGGATTGATCAGGGTTTCCGAGCAATACCAGAACCTGATGGGCTTTCAAGGTGTTGGCGGGGGTAGTAACGCATGGGTCGTCTCACCTGCGAAGTCCGTTTCCGGCCAGGTTATTCTCGCCAATGATACCCACCTGCACCTCCAGATGCCGTCAAAGTGGTACGAGGTTTTTCTCCGGGCGCCGGGAGTTGAGCTGGGAGGAATGAGCATTCCTGGTGTTCCTGGAATAGTGGCAGGCCACAATGCCGACATTGCCTGGGGTGTTACAAATATGATGGCCGATGAATCGGATTTTTACATCGTCAAAGTCGACTCGGCCGATTCATTGAGCTATTGGTTTGACGGAAAGTTGATCAGGATGGAAATCTGGTCGGAGGAAATCCAGGTTGAGGGAGAGTCTCCTGTTGAAGTCCTTATCCGTACCACCCGTCATGGTCCGATTGTTTCCGATATCCGCACACCAGTCCAGCGCTCTTCCGTTCCTTTCGTCGCCGCGATGCGCTGGACGGGATCCGTTCCCATTGACCGCGTCGAAGCCTTTCACGGCATCAACAGAGCGAAAAACTGGGAGCAGTTTCTCTCCGGTGTCGAAAAGTTTCCAGGTCCCGGACAGAACTTTGTCTACGGCGACCGTGATGGAAATATCGGCTATGTACCGGGCGGGCTGATCCCGATCCGCGGAAAGGGAGTAAGCATCCTTCCGCAGGCTGGATGGGAGAGCGGATCGGAGTGGAAGGGATTCGTTCCGTTCGAACAGTTTCCTCGGATATTCAATCCGGTCGACGGCTACGTAGCGACGGCCAATAACAAGATCGCGGATAGTCGTTTCCCCTATCATATATCTGACCTCTGGGAACCTCCATCACGAATTCAACGCCTTCGCGAAGTTCTCGACCGCGACGAGCAGTTCTCTGTTCAGGATTTCGAGAGGCTTCAGAATGATGCATTCTCGCATCATGCAAAAGAGATGACCCCATTTTTTCTTGCAGCTCTCTCTGACACATCACTCGGATTCCCCGAGCAGGACCGCGTCCGTGAGTATCTTGCCAACTGGGATTTCAATTTCGGAAAGGATGACATTGCGACCGCTTTGTTCCAGATGATGTTTGTCCGGCTTCTGGAGAATGTGTATCGGGACGAAATCGGTCCGGACCTTTTGCATGACTTTGTGATTCTTGGGAATATTCCCGTCCGTGTGACCCAACAGCTGGTGGAAAAGGGTGATTCTCCATGGTTCGATGATGTCAACACACCCCATCCGGAGTCGTCAAGGGATATCCTCTGCAGGAGTATTGTTGAGGCGGTGGCCGCATTGAAGGATCGTCTTGGACCGGATACGAGGATGTGGCGTTGGGGTGACATGCACCAATTGACCCTGCAGCATCCGTTTGGGCTCGTAAAACCGCTTGATCGTGTTTTCAATGTCGGCCCGTTTCCGATGGGGGGTGGAGGCACATCGTTGGTGAGCGGCGAATACAGCTTCAATGAGCCATTTGGGGTAACCGTTGCCGGATCATTCCGATTTGTCTACGATTTTGCGTCGCCCGCAGAATACCGTTCGATTCTGCCGTCGGGACAATCAGGCCAGGCGTTCCACGAGCACTACAGCGACCAGACTCCCCTCTGGCTGAATGGGGCTTATCGGACATTCAAGTCCGACATCGACAGATCATCCATTGCCGCTGTAAACTC
>DAIPLH010000017.1:0-17393 GCA_036769325.1 Bacteroidota bacterium | reverse complement strand
ATTCGCGTGTTCGACGGCTACGTCTACCTTGCGGCGATCAATACAGGTCCGAATCCGGATGTTTCCGGCATCTGGAGAAACAGGATCCTTGCTCCGGGAGATTCAGTTGCGGCTGCCGAGATGGTTTTTGACTGGAGCAATGCAGGTGTTCATGCAGGATCTTCCTTTTTCTCCATCACTTTTTCTTCAGATGGAGGCCTCTATGTCGGCACGGACTACACCGATCCTATCCTTGTGATCAAACCTGACAATTCCATCGAGACACTGCATCCAGGACTGCTGCAGGCTCCCGCGGAAGGTCTTGTATGGGGGACAGGAACATATCTCTATCAAAACCGCGTAAATGCTGACCCCATGATTCGCAGGCTCATCCGAATAAGCATCGGAAAAACGGGGGCACCATACTATGGAAGATAAGATTGTTGCCAACACAGCCCACTCATAAATCAATCATCAATTCCGTCAGGAAGGAGGCATGCAACGACTACAAAGCTACAATCGAGAAACGTGCCCACAAGGTGGCAATCGGTGGGAATGAGTAATCAAGAACCATGATGGACATGCGATCTCGTCATTCACACTATCCCACATTCCAAATCAAGGAGGTAAATATGTGCAAGACCATCTACACAGCTCTTGCCGTAATGCTGCTCCTGCCGGCTGCAGCGTTGCAAGCACAGGTCGTCAATTTTGACGGCCTTGCCGGCAGCTTCGCTATTGGGCTTGCCGAACCAGTTGAAAACTCAGCCACTGCGGTCGACAACTTCGATGAATTCGTCGAAGGAGTCGGATCGCTTGAGGTGTCGGTTGCCCTCAGAAACTATGCATTCCCCTGGGGAACATGGACGGACTTTCATTACGATCTTCCGGACACTACCGATTTGGGGGATGCAGATGAGGTTCGCTTCTGGGTCAAAGTTCTTCAGGGACCTTCCACAGGTGCACCTGCATGCTATCCGTGTCCACGGGCAATCCAGTTTACTCTGGATCTTTTCGACTATGGCGCGGGTGCCACAGGAGCGGAATTGTGGCGTTATCCGGAAGACCTGGATATCTTCTACAACGAAAATATCGACGACAATGAGTGGTATGAGGTTATTGTGCCCCTCAGTCGATTCATCATGCCGTCATGGTCTCCCCCACAGAACAGCGTGTTGGACAAGGACAGAATCGTCAGCTTTTCCTTCGGCGTCCATGGAGACAGCACAGCAGCAGATAGCGTTGTCTTTCTTATCGACGACCTTCGTGGGTTCAGGGCAACCCGCGTTGGACAACTGAATAACTTTGATGACAACAGCGGATTTCTCGTTTCCCTCGCCGAACCAACTGTGAACGTCGCTACAGTGACTGACAATTTCGATGAATTCGTTGAGGGTGTCGGATCCGCTGAAATCAAGGTTGCCCTCAGGGGCTATGGATTCTCCTGGGGAACGTGGACAGACGTGAAACTGGATTTCCCCGCGCCGATTGACGTAACAGGCGCAACCGAAATCAGGTTCATGATGAAAATCGTTGAACCACCCATCTACCGGAAGTCCCTTCAGATGACCTATGATCTGTTTGACTTCCCGGCAGGTGCACCGGGCAACGAGCTCTGGAGATGGCCGGCCCAATACGGAACTTTCTCAGGGAACGACAGAACCACCGAGTGGAGGGAGATGGTGTTTCCAATCGATGACATGCTGATCCCATCCTGGTTCCCGCCACAGAACGCAACGTTTGATGCAAGCGCGATTGTGACGATGGCATTCGGTGTTCACGGTGACAGTTCAAACGTTGACAGCCTGGTGATCCTGATGGATGATCTCTATGCAACCTATGGAACGCCAAGCGTTGTGAGTGTCGGCGATGATCCGGTTACCGGCATTCCGGATGCGTTCAGCTTGAATCAGAATTATCCAAATCCATTTAACCCGTCGACAACAATCAGGTACACATTGAACCAGAGCGGACCCATCAGCCTGAAGGTCTACAACATGACCGGGCAGCTCGTTGGAACAGTGCTTGACAATGTCGAAGGAACCGTTGGCATCCATTCAATCCGGGTCAATATGACCAACTACGCCAGCGGAGTTTATTCGTATGTCCTTCAGCAAGGGGCGAAACGAGAAGTGAAGTTCATGACCTTCCTGAAGTAAAGAAGTGTAAAGATGGAACAGGGAGGAGGCGCAATTGTGTGCCTCCTCCTGATGTTCCCAAAGCGCTTTCGAGAGAGATTGTGTGTTAATGATCGAATGTACCTTTTTGAAGGTATGAGGGGAGGAAGTATGAGACATTTCATCCATAGAATGACAGCATTCTTGCTGACTTTCGCCTGCAGCGCAGCAGTATCGGGAACGGCGTTCGCGCAGCTCAAAGTTGTCGGCTACTACCCTGCATGGCTGCAAGGGGTTTTGCCGGCTGACGAAGTTCAGTATGAGAACCTCACACATATCAACGTCGCCTTCGCATGGCCGCTCTCCGATGGAACAATAACCAGCTATGGGAACCTTCCATATCCTGAATTGGTCGATGCAGCCCACCAGGCAGGCACAGTTGTTCTGACTTCCATGGGCGGGTATGGACAGTCAGATGGGTTCTCTCCGATGGCCGCCGATTCAGTTGCCCGTGCGAATTTTGTGCAGAATCTCGTGACGTACCTCGAAACAAACAACTATGACGGCGTCGACCTCGATTGGGAATTTCCGATGAGTACAGCCGACCGGGCAAACCAGAACCTTCTCATCCGGGACATCCGCAATGCTTTTGATGTCGCCGGCCAGTCATGGCTTATTACCATGGCTGTGACGATCAGCGATTATGTTGGAAGATGGAATGATTACGCGTTCATGACTCCGTATATCGACTGGTACAATCTTCTTTCTTATGACATTCATGGTCCCTGGTTTACTCATGCAGGCCATAATGCACCTCTCTATGCTCCGCCGACTGATTACGACGGTTCGGTGCATCAGGGTGTTCTCTATTTGAATGCACAGCGGGGAGTACCTTTGTCGAAGATACTGCTCGGTGTGCCGTTTTACGGGCGTGAGTTCAATGCGTCCCAGCTCTATGGACCCAGCACCGGAGGGACCGAGTTCACCTACAACACGGTTCCAGGAAAACTGGCGTCAGGGTGGACGTATCATTGGGATGGCGTTTCGTTTGTGCCGTATCTAACGAACCCGGCCAACACTCTGCTTGCCAGCTATGACGACACGACTTCGATCAGAATCAAATGTGAATACGCGAGAGACTCGAATCTTGGAGGAGTAATGATCTGGGCGCTTGGTCAGGATATCGTTGCAAACGCACAGCCCCTCCTGGAAGCAATTGGTGCAACCATGATCACGAGTGTCCCCGTAGATCCGCCTGCTCATCCCGCGGACTTTGTACTTCATGATAACTATCCGAACCCATTCAACCCTTCCACGACTATCAGATTCAGCATGAATGTGGCGGGAAGGGCGACGCTCACCATTTTTGATCTCCTCGGCAGAGAAATCACCACTCTTATAGACGGAGAGAAATCGCCCGGCGAGCACTCCTATACATGGGACGCCGGAGAAATCGCGGGCGGTGTTTACGTCTACAGACTCAGGGTTCAACCACACAACACAAATCACCCCGAGAGAGTGTTCAACGCCTCAAAGAAGTTGATCCTCTTGCGATGACGGTTTCGAAACAGAGTGCCACTGAGCTCGATCAGGATGTTCAAACCCCGGGGTTGAAGCCGGAGGACAGCAAGCCATTGACCATGCTCACCCCAACCCGCACTCCTTTGGTACGCGCCTACAACGCATCGTCGGTGGTCGAAGAACGCGCGCTTGCGCGGAGCGGACGCTCGTTGATGTACGAGCCGACAGAGAAAATCGGGGTCATCGAAGTGGGGAATTTTCCCTCATTGGGAAAACTCACCGCGATGCGTTTTATCGAGTGGGTGCAGAAAAATCCGGGAGGGGTGATATCGCTTCCGACCGGCAAGACCCCCGAGCATTTCATCAAATGGGTGATCCGCATTCTCGAGCGGTGGGAGACGAAGGAGATCCACTCTCAACTCGAAGAGTCGGGTGTCGATCCCTCCGTCAGACCGGACATGAAAAGCCTGCACTTCGTCCAGGTCGATGAGTTCTATCCTATGGATGGTCAGCAGCACAACAGCTTTTACTGGTATGTGAACGAGTTCTATCTTAACGGCTTTGGACTGACCCCATCGAACGCCCTCCTCATTAACTCAACGTCCCTCGGGTTATCAGCGGGAAAGGCCATGAAAGAGGTCTTTCCCGAAAATATCGTCGACCTCACTCTTCGGGTCAGACAGACACGATCTGAGCTTGAGAGACTGCAACGCGATGTCATCAACCGGGTGGATGAATGGTGCATGGACTATGAAAGCAGGATCAGAGGGTTGGGCGGTATCGGCTTCTTTCTTGGCGGCATCGGGCCTGATGGCCATATTGCGTTCAACGTGCGGGGTTCCAGCGTCCATTCTGTCACGCGCCTGACCGGGACGAACTATGAGACACAGGCCGCGGCGGCAACGGATCTGGGAGGAATTGAGATTTCCCGGAACCGTCTCGTCATTACGATTGGTCTTGCGACGATTACCTACAATCCCACGAGTGCAGCCATTGTCATCGCCGCCGGAGACGCAAAAGCCCGTGTGGTAGCAGCCGCGATCCAGGAAAAGAAACGTCCGCAATCACCGGCTTCTGTACTTCAGGATCTTCCCAATGCACGCTTCTATCTGACGAAGGGCGCAGCCGGTTTTCTTACCGAGCGGACCCATGCGGATTTTTGCGCTGAACCGACTGTCAGCCAGGAAATGCAGGAATATGTGGTGACATCCATTTCCCAGTCGAAGCGGAAGCGTCTTGCAGATCTGACGGATTCCGATGTTGAGTCTGACCGGATCGGGAGAGAACTCCTGAAGAAGTCCGGAAAAAGAACAAGTGAGATTGCGTCTACGGCGAGCACAAGTCTTTTGAAAAAGCTCGACCGCGGCCTTGCACCGGTTTCAAACAAGGTATTTCTCCACTCCGAGCCGCATCACGATGATATCATGCTTGCCTATATGGCGCATATCTATCATCTTGTTCAGGATCCGAGCAACAAGCATTTCTTTGCAAACCTGACGTCCGGCTTTACGTCTGTTTCCAATCCTTACTTTCTCTCGCTCCTCGAGAAGCTCCAGCGTTATCTCGATAGCGGGAGCTATGTTTCTCTGCTCCATGAAGGATACTTTGATCCTGCCGACCGTTCGCGCGGCATGCAGGATGTCTATTTGTTCCTGGATGGGACGGCAGCCAAGAGCCGGGAGATGAAGGATGAAGCAGAAGCCCGACGACTGCTGCGGAACCTGATTGAAGTGTACACGACCAATGATCTTCCAACCCTTCGCAACCGGGTAAGCGATCTGAGGTTGTACCTCCAAACACAGTATCCGGGTGCGAAGGACCCTCCTCACCTTCAGCTTCTGAAGGGGATGACAAGGGAGTGGGAAGTTGAGTTGCTCTGGGGAGGATTGGGAATTGAATCAACCTCCATCCATCCGCTTCGTCTTGGGTTCTACAAGGGCGATATCTTTTCAGAAGAACCTGAAGTGGACCGGGATGTGCTGCCTGTTCTTCATCTCATCAAGAAAGTGAAGCCGGATATCGTTTCCGTTGCATTCGATCCGGAAGGGGCAGGTCCGGACACTCATTACAAGGCGCTGCAGGCGGTCGCAGAGGCTCTAAGGCTCTACGCGGAGGATGCCCCGGATCAATCACCAAAGGTGTGGGGATACCGGAATGTGTGGTACCGCTTCAACATGGCGGAGTGTAACCTGGTCATCCCTGAATCGCTGAATTCGCTTTCGATGATGCATACAGCTTTCATGAACTGTTTTGGCTCGCAGAGCGCTGCATCGTTTCCGAGCTATGAACACGATGGTCCCTTTTCAGAACTGGCGCAAAAAATCCAGGTCGATCAGTACAAGCAGGTCGAAACATGTCTGGGGAGAGAATTCTTTCAACACAACAGCCATCCGCGACTGCGCGCTGCCCGCGGAATGATGTATCTGAAAGAAATGACCCTGACCGAATTCTTCGAGGTTGTCCGGGAACTCAGGAAGAAGACAGAAAACCGTTAGTGCGAGGGATGGCCACATGAAAATTTCTACAACTCTTCTGCTCTTTCTTCTCCTCCTGACGATCCTTTCCACGGCAGCGGCGCAGGAGACGAAGCTCGTTATTCAGCAGACAGGGACCTTTGAAACTGTCATCGCCGTGAACCCGACGGTTCATGAGAATTATGGGCTCTCGTACCCTCTTACTTATCAAATGACGATTCCGGCCGGAAGCTCCGATCTTCAGGCATTCCGAAGGCATTTGAGTACAGATCCGTGGATTCAGATTCCTGAAATGTTTGCCGGTGAGTTCTTCAACGGGATCGATGCTGTCCGTTTTGACTATCCGGGCAACACTGCCTATGTCTCCGTTGGGTTCGGGGATGTCAGCGACTCGATCTTCTTCAAGATCACACTGGGTGCTGGGGAAAACGCCGAGGCAGGTTACGTTGGAATCACCACGCATTATGACAACCGTGATGCGGCTGTAACGGTGACTGCGGATGACTGGCACCCGGACTTCGATGAGTACTTTTATACTGCATTGAGTATTTTCCGAACCTTCAATTTGTATGTCTCAACCGCGATTGTTACGGAATGGTGCGATTCGACCACTTGGAGCCACATCCAGGCACAGCTCGATTACGGAGATGTTGAAGCGTGTTCGCACGGACGGAATCACCTCTACACTCCATATCCGGATGTTGAGTATGAGGTCGGTGGAGCCAGGCAGGATATCATCGACAATCTGGATCTTCCTCATAATTCCCGATATGGTGACCGTGAATATGTGCCCATCTGGATCGCGCCATACGGAGAGTACGATGATGAGATCGAAGCTGCTGTCAGTGCGAACAAGTATCTGGTCTCCCGCCTGGTCAGCTGGGAGTACGACTACTTCTCCTCCTGGAATGAGGGATTGCAGACGTATGACCCTATCGGCGTGGTCCATGAGATGGGACCGCTCTGGGGTGGCATTACCGATACGGTGGAGCTAAACGCAGATTTCGATACCGCCGTCGCCGAAGGAGGAGTGTACCATTTCATGTGTCATCCCCACGTGTTGTCTGACCAGTGGGGATATGCCTACCCCTGGGCGCATCTCCGGCACATCAGCAATCGAACGAACCTGTGGTATGTCAACCTCGGACACCTGTACATGTACCACTTGCTTCAGGATCCCGCGTCAACACCGTCAACATCTGTTACCGTGGTCGACCAGGTGCCGACGGGATACACACTTGCCCAGAACTATCCGAATCCATTCAACCCGACAACCACCATTCGGTTTTCTATTCCGCAGGCAGAATTCGTTACCCTCAAGGTTTATGACGTGATCGGCAGGGAAGTTGCGGTTCTTGTCTCGGATCAACTCCATCCCGGAACCTACACTGCGACGTGGACAGCACATAATGTCTCAAGCGGCGCGTATTGCTATCGTATCGAGGCCGGGAAGTTTGTATCGACGAAACGATTCATACTGCTGAAGTAAGCGTGAAAGAGAAGCACGAGGAACGAAATCCGAAATCCGAAGTTCGAAATCCGAAGGAAATCAGAATCACCGAAGCTCAAATGATCGAAAACCGATGGCTGGTGTAAAGATTGGTTGTTCGGGTTCTTTAAACGCAGAGACGCGAAGCCGTCGCAAAGAACGCCAAGAAAGATTAAGAGAAGTGCCAGGAACCAACCAGAGCAGGCTTGAATGGAACGCGAAACGCGGAAGTGAATTGACTGGATAGACTGTACGACTGAATAGACTGACCCAATTGCGCGGAGATTGCGCAGAGAATTATTCCAGTTTTTTGGACTACTGACCATCGACTTCCCCCAAAGGGGTCCTTCGGACCGACTATCTTCTCACAATAGCAGAGGACATCGATATGCAGCTTACGGTCACTGACTGGGTTGTCATCGGGCTCTACTTTGTCTTCAACATCGGGATAGCCCTGTATCTCCGTCGCAGAGCAACTCAGAGCGTTAGTGATTTCTTCATATCAGGAAGAAACGCGAGCTGGTGGCTGGCCGGGACTTCCATGGTTGCGACGACGTTCGCCGCCGACACACCACTGGCGGTTACCGGGATTGTTGCACGCAACGGTATCGCCGGAAACTGGATTTGGTGGAGCATGCTGTTCAGCGGGATGCTGACTGTTTTCTTTTATGCCCGGCTTTGGCGGCGGGCAGGTGTGCTGACCGATGTGGAGTTTGCGGAACTCCGGTACACAGGAAAGCCCGCGACCTTTCTGCGATGGTTCCGGGCGCTGTATCTCGGCCTGCCCATCAACCTCATCATCCTTGGATGGGTGAATCTGGCAATGGTGAAGATCATGGTTCTCGTCCTCGGTGTGACGAAGGTCGAGGCTCTTGGCATTGCTCTCCTCATCATGTTCATCACAGCGTCCATTTCCACGCTATCCGGTCTGTGGGGCGTGCTCTGGACCGACCTGTTTCAGTTCGTGCTGAAGATGGGAATGGTGATCCTCCTTGCTGTGTTTGCAGTGAATGCATCGGGAGGTATGGACGAAGTCCTCCGGGAATTGCGTGAAATCGATGAAGGTGGCAAGGGGTCGATGCTCTCATTCGTTCCCGACGTGGGCTCGATGTGGATGCCGATGATCACGTTCTTCGTGTACATCGCTGTCAACTGGTGGGCATCCTGGTATCCCGGCGCTGAGCCCGGAGGAGGCGGGTATATTGCGCAACGGATCTTCTCTGCGAAGGACGAAAAGCACTCGCTCCTTGCAACGATGTGGTTTAATGTCGCCCACTACGCGCTCCGCCCGTGGCCATGGATTGTTGTTGCCCTCGTTGCTGTTGCACGATATCATGATGATCCTGCCTTCATGGCGGACCCTGAATCGGGGTACATTCGCGTCCTGATGTCGGACCTTCCGGTCTATTTGCGGGGACTCATGCTTGCGGCATTCGCAGCTGCGTATATGTCGACTGTGGGAACCCAGTTGAACTGGGGGGCCAGCTATGTCGTGAACGATGTCTACCGCCGGTTCATGTCGCGGTCAAAAAGCGAGAAGCACTATGTGGCCGCCTCGCAAGTCGTGACGATGATCCTGATGGTGCTCTCTGTGCTGGTCACACTGGGGATGGATTCCATCGCCGGAGCCTGGAAGTTCCTGATGGCTATCGGTGCGGGCACCGGTCTGGTCTACATCCTGCGGTGGTTCTGGTGGCGTGTGAATGCCTGGAGTGAGATCTCCGCAATGATAACCGCGTTTGTTGTTTCTCTGTCATTGCAGTTTCTTTTCAACTTTGACGAGGCCGAACCGGAAGACTTTGCCTACCTGCTCCTTATCACCGTATCCATTACTACAGCCGTCTGGCTGTTCGTTACGATGATGACAAAACCCGAGCCGCGTGAGCACCTGCTTGCGTTCTACAGGAAAGTCCGCCCTTCGCCGATGCTCTGGGGCCCTGTTGCAAAGGAAGCAACAGATGTTGAACCTCAGAAAGACGGAATGTTGAATCTGGTGGATTGGTTGTGTGGCGTAGCGATGATCTATTTGTTCCTGTTTGGCACAGGAAAGATCATCCTGGGGGAAGCTACTCTCGGAATGATATTTCTTGCTGCTGGTTGCGTCTTTGCGGCGATTATCTATAGGGACTTGAACAAGCGCGGGGCCGCAATTCTCGGATCGGAAAAGTGAGAAGGCCCCGCGTACAGGCTTGAGATCTGTTACTTCACAATCATCATTCGCTTTACGTCTGTGAATGCCTGGTTTGTTGTCAGGCTCCTCATGTCAATCCGGTAGTAGTAGACTCCGCTCGCGAGACGCGCCGCGTCAAAGCTCACGTTCCTGAAGCCCGCATCCTGCACTTCATCAACCAGTGTAGCCACCTGTCGCCCCAAAACGTCATACACCCGGAGAGCCACATGGCTTGCCGATGATACCTGGTAGCCGATGACCGTTGATGGATTGAACGGGTTGGGGTAATTCTGTGACAGACTATATTCATTCGGGAGCCCGGAACCGGCAGGGTTCCCCACGCCGACCGTGTTTCCTATGACCAGCGTATCGTCGATTGTCCCATCGTTGCCGAGGTCAATGTAGATCGTCACCAGCGCGTGCCCGACCCAATCAGGAACTATCTGATGTGTTGAATTTGCTTCAAGGGTAATCGCATCCTCATCAAACTCCGTCTGCGTCGTGTCCACTGCATGCTTCAGGGCAAGGCCATAGGTTTTCATGGACCCCACGTTCACGATTTCGGCGTTTTCGGTTCCGATGACACTGAAGTGCATGGAATCGCTTTGCACCATCGCAAGATTTGTCAAATCGAATTGCTTTTGATCACCCTGCCCGATCAACAATGCAAGGAAGTTCGCCTCTTTCGTCGCAACGTCGGGATTGCTGACACCAATCCCCGAGCCATACGAGAGAATATCCTGCTGATCGATCGCCGCGTCCGTCCGACCGTAGACTAATACTGTCGAATCTTCGAAGACCGCAAAGTGCATGGAAGTATCCGGGAAATCGGACATCACAGCTGAATAAGAATCATCCGGGAGAAAGTAACCCACAGGTATTGTGAGCTTGCCGGTCGGCGGTACATTCGCGATCGCAGACGGGATGGTGTTGGAGTAAACGCTGTCAACGTTGTCGCAGACGATGGAATTGCCGGCTGTGTCTGTAATGACAATCGAGGCAGTCGCAGTGTTATACACTTCAATGAACGATCCACCGTCCTGAGATGCTGGACTGACCGGAGTCAGGGGGAGGATCACATCCTGGAGATACGTGCCGGAGGGAAGCATGAAGCCGATTCCCAGAGTCCCGGTGTAGCTGGAATATTTCCATGTATTGGTCGCGGTGTTTATCTCGACGCGAAGCGTATACATCCCCGCACCATTGCTGTCATACACATACATGTACTCGACATCAGGGTTCGATGGATGGTCTTCAATCTTCCAGGCGTTGAGCGCGTGTCCGAGGACCGGCGGAAAATTGGGAAGTGTCTTGTAAAGCTGAATTGCATTGTTGTTCCCGCTATCGCCGAACAACATTTCCTTTACCTGTCCGAGCGCGTCAATAGGTGTGTTCGTCAGCGTGAGCAGGGCAGTGTTTCTCTGCGCTTCTCCGAGCTGGCAAGCCCAGCCCTGGCTGATTGCTCTTCTGCTGCTAGCGTTCAACGGTGATTCTCTAAGGTCGGTTCCAAAGTCAGGTACATTGAACCGCGAAAGAAACATAGGCTTGTTGTCCCACGCAAGGAATGAAGTACCTGCAAAACTTCCTGCTGCACCGGTAAACGTTTCCTTGTTCAGTCCCCAGTACAGGAGTGCCCACGGATTCACAATTCCACCGGAATTTACCGTGAGGTAAGCCTGTCCGGTTCCGAATGCTCTCAGAAACGCGGGCCAGTCGGGAAAATCTTCCGACCGTGCATCGATTGACCAATGAGTGAAATCCGGGGAATAGGTTGAGCCTGTAAACGGATCAGTTCCGGTTCTGTAGTTAAATTGTTGATACCACCCGCTGGGCCACACGGAGCCGGCGAGATTGGGGAAGTCCCATGAATCTTCTTCGACCCTGTAGGCTTCATAGTCCCCGTTTGCATCGACTCTGGTGAGGATGTACCCTTTGATTTTAAAGGTTTCGCTTGTATCCGAAAAAGTTGGATTGTCTCCGTCTCTGATAAAAATTGCACATTTTCGCGAAAGGATACCAACAGGAATATCCCAGACTATTTGACCGGAGTCCGCAGGGAAGCTCGCCACAATATTCTGGAAATTCCCGGTTCCGTTTTCAAAGTTCACGCTGTAGAAGATATCAACGTTGTCGATACCGGCTGATGTCCAGCGGATCGTGTCCTGTCCGGTCGCAAGCCAGGTTACCCCTCCCGGAGGGGAAGTAATCATGAGCGTGTCGGCAAGGACTCCACGCGAGATCGGCCCTGAAGCCGGTATCGAGGTGATACAGACGAGTCCGAACACGATCGGTCCGAACATCTTCCGGGCTGCTTTCATTGTTTTCCCCCAGTCAAATCCATTAAATTCTACTATTCATAAGGTAGGTGCAGTGCAAACAAAAGGCGTTATTCCTGATAAATAAAAGGAACATTCTGACAGATGACAAGATCGAGAATTTGCGGTTCTTGTCCTATGCTCCAGAGCACAAAAACCGGTCCGAATCTCCGAAAAAATGTCGGAAAGGGCACGTGAAGCACCCTATTTTGAACCGCCATGACGCCAAGGACGCCAAGAAAGCGGTACAAATAGTAAGAATTGGGGTTAAGGCGCTGGATTGATCGTCCGCTACGAGTGACAGGCGAGTAGGAACGTTCAAATGTTCGTTCTCACAAGGCCCCATCGTCTTGTATAGAGGGGTGATTCTGGATGAATGTTGACTGATGAACAAGGATTTAGGAATTAATTGGTGGCCCTTCCTCTTGGCGTCATGGCGCCTTGGCCCGGCCTCCGGCCGAGGCCTCGTCTCGAGACGGGCGGTTCAATAATGCGAAGGTGAACCGAGCCCCTTGTGAGTTCCCTCTTGCTGCACTATCTTCTTGAGCGCCCGCAACTAAGCGGGGAGCGGATACCGACACTGACGAGGTCGTCGTATTGACAATCGTTGATCGATGGCGAAAGGCCTGGCAACTCCACGCATTCAGAAATCAATGCGTATGGTCCGTTGGCATTCTTGCTGTATCACTCGTCATTCTTCGGTTGTTCCTTGATCACATGGAAACCGTGACAGGGGTTGTCCTTGATGATCCGCTTCTTCCTTTCCTGCCTGCCGCTGATCTCAAATGGATAACACACGCGGTTACCTATTCCGGGCTCCTTCTGGGAATTGTTTCGCTGTGCTTCTACCCCTTTGCTTTTGTGCTCGCCGTACGTTCGTCAGTCCTGGTGATTGTGTTGCGGATAGTCTGCCGGGGTGTGCTACCACTGGACCCTCCGGCCGGAGTGATACCGCTTGTCGATCCGATCATCCAGTTGCCACTTGCTCATCCCAACCTGATCCGTGACCTCTTCTTCTGCTGGCAAACTGCCGCCATGACTCTCTTTGCCCTTACCGTTGAGGGGAGGGACCTGAAACTGATTTTTTCGGTTTTCGGCGTCATAGTCTCATTTCTGCTCCTCCTGCAACACGCGCAGTACACGATCAGCGTGGTTGCGGCACCGTGCTTTGTCTATGCAGCATATGGTATCTCGAGGTCGTTCACGGTTGGCGGCAGTGGTCCGGGTGTAGCGGGGCTACGCTGAGGGGCGAGTGAAAATCTTACCACGAAGGCACTAAGACACAAAGCGGGAAAATCAAAATAGAGTAAAATAATTCTCCTTTTGGTGCCTTTGTGCCTTAGTGGTAAGTCTTTTACCACGAATGCCTCAGATCTGTGCCAGTTCGCTCAGACCCGGATCTGCATCCTTCCAATATTTTTTTGCTGCTTCCAGCTCACGGTTAAAGCCGGACGTGTCTCCCTTGTGGCGCAGGACCAGCGCCATGGTGAAATGACTTCCGCCATACGCTGAGTCGTGATCGAGCATTTGCAGTGCCATGAATTCCGCGAGATCCCAATTCTCTGTTTCCATGGCATTGCGCGCCATGGACTCGAGCCTAAACAGAGCCTGGGACCATGCGTCCGGCCCCGGTGCGGTGCGCAGACCGCGTACAACATTTTCCAGGATTGGATACGCCTCTTTGCCCTGCCCTGTCCGAAGGAGGAGATGTCCATGAAGAGCATCGACCCATGGTTTCACCATACCGGGAGTTGGATCAAGCCCGATGGCAAGCTTGGGGACTGTCTCGAGCTCACGACGAGCGGCTTCAAGTTCCTTTTTTGCTTCGTCGATCCGGCCGAGTCCCAGGAGTGCCTCACCTGCAAGCGCATGACCAACACAGCGTGATTGTGGAAAGTCCGTTTTCGTCAGCTTTCTTCCCTCTTCCAGTGCCTCTTCGTTCCTCGCCCTGTGGATCAGAAAGTTTGGCAGCTCGCGCATATTGAAGGCCCTGTATGCGCTCAGTGGCTTGAGCGTTGCGGATTCGCGGAGTATTTTTTCGGTCAATTCCATCTGCCCTTTGTGTTCATAGCAACTGGCAAGCAGGTCGAGGTTATGGCCATGGTGCCAATCCAGTGCCGGGTCGATTCCCTCTGCCTCGTAATAATCACGCTCAAGAGCGTCGGTCTTCAGGAATTGTGCGATTGCATCATCAACACGGCCGACGCGGCGAAGATCGTGTGCCCACATATGCGCTGCATGCGGGATCGCCGGAGACATCCGCGCGTAGACCTCGCCGTGTTCAAGGGCCTTTTCGATGTTTCCGATCGTCTCATAGGAATGGACAAGGTAATGATGCGCGGTAGCGTGATCGGGGACGAGGCGAAGAGTTGCCTGGTAGAACGCGATCGATGATGAAGTACCTCTCTGGCCACGACCCGAGGCATTTGTCTCTTCAGCATTTCCACGGAGGACCCACATTAGCGGATCATCAAGATGAGCGGCAAGTGCCCCGTCTACTTCTTTCTTGTAGGCGAGGAAGAGGTCCGCGTTTCCGATATCATCCAAAGCAGCGAGCTGTTTTCCCCGGATACTGATGCGGCTTTGCTCACGCTTGGTCGTCCCGGATTCAAGTGCTTTCGCCTTCTCGTAGAACTGGTGTGCAGCTTCCGGGTTCTCGAGCCCGGAGCTCACGTAGCTCAAACCCAGGTACGCCATCGCAAGTTTGGGATCCAGACGGAGGGCCTGGTGATACGACCTTGATGCCTCAATCCAGACATACGACTCGACGTAGTTGAGCCCCTGATCATAAAATTGCTGTGCTTCTTTTGATGTTGTTGTAACGACTTCATGTGAGTTACCGACTCCGGTGCGAAGTGGAAGGGTTCGTTCAAGCAGTTCGACAGGGACGTAACTCGGTGGCGCTGCACAAGCCGCATGTGGGTCGTCTTGTGCACGAGAGAAGTTGACAAGGATAAGAACGAGGGCGGTCAAAGTCAGGTTGACTGTGGAGGTTGTCATGGAATCCTCACTGAAGGAAAGTCGATGGAAATCAGATTTGTAGGACATTCAAAAGATAAGGCCGGGGAGAGCAGGAAGTCAAGCTCGTTGAAATTGAACCGTCCCCACAGGGGTCCCTTCGGAACAAGGCGCCATGACGCCAAGGAAGAAATTAGAATGATGGCAATCCGTTTTGAGGATATCAAAATCCAGTCGGGGTTGAATATATTCAACCCCGACGGGGAGAACTGCATGGGTCTTTGCGTCTTTGCGTTTAAATTCCTTGGTTTCCCGCAACTTCTGTGACCCATCATGTGTTAACTCTCCGGAGATTACACCCGTTTCGATGTTTTCATTTCCGAAGGCGTGACATGAAAACAACTCTGCTTTCTGCAATTCTCTTTATGCAATATCCCCTCCTTGCTCAGGGCTGGACTTCACAGACAAGTGGAACAACACAGGGTCTCCTGAGCGTTCACTTCACGAACGCGAATACCGGATGGGCCGTAGGACACGAGGGCACTATTCTTCACACGACGAACGCTGGCATTATCTGGTCCTCCCAGACCAGCGGGACATCAGTTATTCTCCGTGACGTGCACTTCGTTGATGCGAACAGGGGATGGGTCGTGGGATTTGTTGGAACCATTCTTCGCACGATTAACGGCGGCGCAACATGGTCGAACCAATCAATTGGGACAGGTAATGCGCTCGAAGGTGTTTACTTCACCGACGACAACACAGGATGGGTTGTGGGACAGGACGGTGCGATTCTTCACACGACAAACGGCGGCATAACGTGGGTCTTACAGACAAGTGGAACAGTACTGTATCTCACTGATGTCCACTTTACAGACCCAAATACGGGATGGGCCGTGGGAGGTGGTGGCACGATTCTTCACACGACGAACGGCGGTGTAACATGGTCGAGCCAATCAAGCGGGGTGATGGATTTCCTATGGGCTGTCCACTTCACCGATGCAAGTATGGGATGGACTGTGGGAACCATGGGCACCATTCTTCACACGACCAACGGCGGAGCTACATGGACCGCTCAACCGGGTGGAACACTACTTACCCTCCTTGATGTTCATTTCACAGACGCCAATGCAGGCTGGATCGTGGGTGGCAGCGGCATCATTCTTCATACGACCAACGGCGGCACAACCTGGATTCCCGAAGCCAGCGGGACAGTATTTTATCTCACCGGCGTCTACTTTGCCAACCCAGGTACGGGATGGGTCTCTGGACTTGGCGGCCTCATTCTTCACTATTCAAGTGATGCAATTCCATGCGATGAAATTGACTTCTTCAATGCAAAGTGTGGTGCCAGTGGCTCCGCCCGTGCCATGGTACGTCTTCTTAATTCAACTGAATATGCCGGTGAAAATGTTGAGTTTCGACTTGACGACACCGTCTACCCGGCTGAGTTGATCACCAATGGGACACACACAATCGGTCGACTGAACGTTCCTGATGCGGGACCCGGACAACACACGATCACACTTGTCTATCCGATTGGCTGCCATGACCCGATCGTTTTCAACTGTCAGAGTGACGCGACATCATCGTTTTTGGACTTTGATGCGAGGTGGGCCGAGTTCGATGCACTACCCGCAGAATCAGCTTCAATACAACTGATTCCGCAGGAGACGAAACTTCTCGACGCGTATCCGAACCCGTTCAATGCACAAACCACATTCAGATTTGAGATTGGAGATGTGGGATATGTGAAACTGGAGATCTTCGATCCGCTTGGCCGCTGGGTTGCGACACTAGTCGACGAGGAGCTCTCCTCGGGAAGCTACACCAGGAACTGGGACGCGCGTGACGTTGCGAGCGGAGTGTACCTTTGCAGGCTGCAGGCAGGGGGCTATGTTGAAACGAGGCGGCTTGTTCTGATCAAGTGAGCGGGATGTTGGCTGGCTGTGGCGATTGATGATTGACGCGTGATGATTTATGATTGATGAAGTGTGTTTGTAGAGCGAGATTCCAGAGAAAAGTCGGAACGCGAAACGCGGAACGCGTCCCGAAGGGACCCCTTCGGGGGAAGAGAAGTCCCGTAGGGACGGCCTGTTGGTAGACCCCAACATGCCAAATAATCACCTCGCAAGCTCCGTATGGAGCGGCCTGTCGTATTGGCCTTGTTGATTGATGATTGATGATTGATGATTGAAGAATGATGATTTATGATCGATGACGTGTCGGTTGTAGAGCGAGACCCCCGTCGCTTCAAGAGCCGGAAACTGATCCTGCTCAGGTAGGGTGAGCCCAGGGTTTTCTTCTCATTCTTGGAACTCTCCCCAGGCTATTGAAATTCAGGTTCCCCCTCCCTTGGTTGTACAGACC
>DAIPLH010000269.1:770-4732 GCA_036769325.1 Bacteroidota bacterium | reverse complement strand
TGCCGGCAGGGAGAGTGATTGGTTGAGGCAACGAGGATACGCGGAGTACGGGATATGGGATGTCATCCCGTCTGTGCAGTTCGACCGGGAGGACAGGGAGATCAGTTCGACTTTCAATGACTCCCTTGTGGCAGGAAGTTTCCGATTCCAGTCAATTTCTCCCGGCCTGCGGTTGACCCACCTCGGACCTGTGAGTATGTCTGGGATCTTTGAATGGAGATGGGACGATTCGCTCCAGAGCGGAACCCAAACGCTCATGCGTGAGTCAATGACGTTCACCCAGGACTACCAGTTGCTGCTGAGAGGGTTGTCAGAAGTGTCCTCAACCACCGACATCACCCTCCGCAACAAGGATGTCCTTCCTTCCTTCGAGGCGGGCGGAGGGATGGATGCGAAGACTGTGCTTGTAAGAAATCAGACAAGCTATGTTCCCCTCGCCCGATGGTTTGACATCAATGCACTCTATGAAGTCTCCACCCAGCAATCATCGGTTCTCCAGAGAGTTTTCATCAAAGTAACACCGGGATCGGGGAACTATCGCTACCTCGGTGATCTTAACAACAATGGCGTTGCAGACGAAGCCGAATTCGAGTTGACGCGGTACGATGGTGATTATGTCGCCGTCTCGATTGCGACAAACCAGCTGTTCCCGGTGATCAACCTGGGGACGAGCCTGCGGGTTGGCTTTCGACCATCTTTTCTGGTGAATGAGGATCAGGGATGGGCTGCAAAAGTCCTCGCAGTATTTTCAACGGAAACATACGTTCGTGTTGATGAAAAGAGCAGTGAACCTGATCTCGAGAAGATCTACCTTCTTCATTTCGATCACTTTCTCCAGGATTCAACGACGCTGGCAGGGTCGCAGCTCTTCACACAAGACATCAATGTTTTTGATCAATCACCTGTTTTTTCAATGCGCTTTCGGTTTCAGGAGCGAAAATCATTGAGCCGTTACAGCGATGGCGTTGAAACAGGCAATCTGCGGGAGCATTCAATCCGTCTTCGTTCGCAATTTGTAAGAGAATTGTCGCAGCAGTTCGACTTTATCAGGAGGGATGACGAAGCAAGCTCGGTCCAATCATCGAGGCCGGACAGGAACATCCTTTCCAATAGCCTCATCTTCGACTTTTCATACAGGCCTGAACAGGACTTCGAACTTGGCTTCACTTTTGAGGTTACGGGAGCAGTGGATCGCTTTCCTTCCGAGCCGACCGAGGCAGACATTAACTCAGAAGGAATCCGCGCAACCTACTCATTTCAGGGTGTTGGTCAGGCTCGGGGAGAACTCACAAGAGAAGAAACAACTGTGAGCTCAACAACGACTGTCCCGTTTGAACTCACCGGCGGAAGACTTCCGCCGGTGAGTTCCCGGAAAGACATGGCTGTGGAGACTTGGATTCGACTACAGGGTAGCTGAGTTCATACAGGCAACAGTTGGTTATGACGGAAGAGCAGAAGGCGGAAGCAGGACAGTCCATACGGCAAGGGCAGAAGTCCAGGCATTTTTCTAGAGCAGATCACTTCTTCCACTCAGCAACCAAATAGATTGACTGCTTGCGTTTGAGATGTTGAATCAGTATACTGGGTCCACGGGTCGCCACCGCTAATCAAACCGTCGCTTTTCCTTCTCTCGCTATCGATCGAATCCGCCAACAGATGGTCTACTGCACATCTTTTGATTCAAAAATTGGACTCATCTACGTTGCGTCAACTGATCGCGGCGTTTGCAAAATCAGTGTTCCCCGCCAAACCAAGAAAGACTTCCTTCGCTGGTTAAATGATAATTTTGACGACAGTGAAGTTGTGGACAACAAGTCACGCAACAAGGAAATTATCGAACAGCTTGGAAGATACTTTAACGGCCGGCTGGCAAAGTTTACATGTCCGATTGACATGCGGGGAACGCCATTCCAGACCAGGGTCTGGAAGGAGCTTGTGAAGATCCCCTATGGGACCACGATCAGCTACAAACAGCTTGCAAAACGCGTTGGTGCGACGAAAGGCTATCAGGCGATCGGGAGGGCGAACGCTGTGAACCCGATTCCCATTGTTGTTCCATGTCATCGCGTGATCGGGACCAACGGATCGCTCGTCGGTTATACAAGCGGAATCAAGACGAAGGAGTTTCTCCTGAAGCTGGAAGGCGCTCTGATGATTTAGACAACAAAAGTTTTGTTTTATTGATGGAGGAGACGGGAGTATGCTTGCCTTGTCACTCCATTTTTTTTATCATCGAACGGTTGACCCCATGCGGCATTTCCGATGACACAGGATTCCTCCTCTTCCTTTCTCGATCACCTGAACGCCTCACAGCGTGACGCTGCCTCTGCGACCGATGGCCCCGTGATGATTGTTGCGGGAGCTGGAAGTGGGAAGACCCGCGTCCTCACCTACAGAATCGCGCATCTGATCCGGCAGGGAACACCTCCGGATTCAATCCTTGCGCTGACCTTTACCAACAAAGCTGCCGGTGAAATGAAGCACCGTATCGCCGCTCTTCTTGGAGATTCGGGAAAAGGGGTTTGGGCCGGTACCTTCCATTCTGTGTTTGCGCGAATCTTTCGCAGGGAGTGCCACCATCTTTCGTACGATCCCGCTTTTTCCATCTATGATTCAGATGAGAGCATCGGACTGATCCGCAGCGTCATGAGTTCCCTGAACATCTCCGCCCAGGAATTTCATCCCCGCGCAATCCAATCGAGGATCAGCTTTGCGAAGAATCAGATGCTCAGCCCGCGCGACTTCGAAGGTACCGTTGATGATGTGATTGGCCAGAAGGCAGCCGCCGTCTACGCGCAGTATGAGAAGCAGCTCAAGCGGAACAACGCTCTTGACTTTGACGATCTGTTACTGAAGCCACTCCAGTTGTTCACGAAGCGAAGCTCCGTCCTTGACCGCTATCAATACAGGTTCCGGCAAATCCTGGTTGATGAGTATCAGGATACGAACAGGGTTCAGTACAATCTTCTCAGGCTCCTCTCCGCGGCACATGGAAATATCTGCGTGGTCGGTGATGATGCACAAAGCATCTATTCATTTCGCGGGGCGGATATCCGCAATATCCTTGAATTCGAAAAAGATTACTCCAGTTGCCGGGTGTTCCGCCTTGAACAGAATTATCGATCATCAGGAACGATCCTTGATGCGGCGAATTCGTTGATCAAGAAGAACCTTGCACAGATTCCAAAAAAACTCTGGACGGAGAATCCCCGCGGTGAGGTAATTACTCTTGTGCGCAGCAGTGATGACCGTGAGGAATCATACCGGATCGTCGCATCGATCGAGGATGAGTCAAGAAGAAACAAGCGAGGCCTGAAGGACTTCGTGATTCTCTACAGAACCAACTCCCAATCACGGACAATAGAAGATGCGCTGAGGAGAAACGGAATCCCGTACGGGATTGTCGGCAGTGTGGCCTTTTACAAACGGAAGGAGATCAAGGATATCCTTGCTTACCTTTCGCTGGTGTCCAATCCGGCCGATGATCGAAGCCTGGTGAGAGTAATCAATTTTCCTGCCAGGGGGATTGGGGAGGTCAGCCTGACGAAACTGGAGAATCACGCAGAGAAGAGCGGACTTTCTCTTCTTCAGGCGATCGGCTCAATCGGATTGGACCTTCCGGAAAAAGTTCGTGGGAAACTTACCGGTTTCGCCCGAATGATCAACAAGTACAGAGATCTCAGGAGTACGATGTCGCTCAGTGAACTTGCCCGTTCACTTGTGGATGAAACCGGGATTCTGGCCGCCCTAAAAGAAGAAAACACTCCCGAATCCCTTGGAAGGCGAGAGAATATACAGGAGCTCGTGTCCGCCCTTTCGGAGTTTAACGACCTGCACCCGGATGCAAAGCTTGAGGATTTCCTGGAAGAAGTGTCGCTTGTTTCCGATGTTGATCTCTCCGATCTGGACCGCAACGCGGTGACTCTTATGACGATCCACTCTGCAAAAGGCCTCGAGTATCC
>DAIPLH010000269.1:0-760 GCA_036769325.1 Bacteroidota bacterium | reverse complement strand
CGTTCTCATTGCCGGACTGGAAGAGGGAATCTTCCCCCTGAGCGCAGCGCTCGAGGAAACACAGGGAATCGAAGAGGAGCGACGCTTGCTGTACGTGGGCATGACCAGGGCAAGGGAAAAACTGTATTTGTGTCACGCCGCAAGCCGTTATCGGTTTGGCCAACTTTCCTACATGGTCCGATCGCGATTTCTTGATGAAATTGACCCCTTGCTGATGCGTACAGAAAACCCGGCGACGGCTGTGTCATCCGCGGGTACTTCTCCTGGACTTCATCGCACATCACCGAGGGGGGGACGGAAGGCAACGAGAGAACCTGCGGCAAGCTCATCACCGTTTCCGGCATACGAAGACGAGTCTCAGGAGCAGGTTCATCCGCGTGTGGGCGTCAGGGTGTTCCATGAGTCATTCGGCAGCGGTCGCATCGTTGCACTGGATGGGGTCGGAGAGAAGGCGAGGGCGATTGTGGATTTTGGACCTACCGGAAGAAAGCACCTCCTCCTGAAATACGCACAATTGAAGATTGAGCCGGCGTGATGAGACAATCGATCTTTGAGGGGTTGCAGAGGAGATGAAGTCACCCTCCATCGCGGCCGCAGGCAGGGTTGGGTCAGTTGCCTGGTGGTATCTCCGTTCGATCGGCAGGAAGATTGCAAGCGATGATGTGTTGTTCCTCGCGCTTCGGCAGGCTTAGCCGTTTGTTGGTGTGCAGCGACACTGCCGGGTCGCGGTCGATGAGCCCGTCCTCGACTGCCGCCGCGA
>DAIPLH010000016.1:12124-17465 GCA_036769325.1 Bacteroidota bacterium | reverse complement strand
CCCTGACCTCGTGTGTGGAGCTGAGGGGGATCTCCGCCGGAGGCGGATGCGCCTTTGGCGCAGAACCCTGACCTCGTGTGTGGAGCTGAGGGGGATCTCCGCCGGAGGCGGATGCGCCTTCGGCGCAGAACCCTGACTTCGTTTGTGGAGCTGAGGGGGATCGAACCCCTGGCCTCGTGAATGCCATTCACGCGCTCTCCCAGCTGAGCTACAGCCCCAGAATCACAAGCAGATGTCTAAAGATATTCATTCATGGACAGAGAATCAACGTGCTGACATGAAATGACCCCCGGCCATCGTCTCCTCTTTACTCCAATCTTCTGAGAATCGCATCAGCCATCTCCATTGTCCCCACAGCACTCTTTGCATTCAGATCCCGGGTGACATGGGTCCCCTCACGTATTACGTCGGCAACAGCCGCCTCGATCCGGTCCGCTGCTTTTGATTCCCCGATGTGTCGCAGCATCATCGCTCCGGCCAGAACCAATGCGGATGGATTTGCAATGTTTTTCCCGGCGATATCGGGAGCGCTCCCATGCACAGCCTCAAAGATCGCCGTGTCCTTGCCTATGTTTGCTCCCGGAGCCAGGCCGAGACCACCGACGAGACCGGACGCAAGGTCCGATATGATGTCTCCGAACAGATTGGTTGTTACAATCACATCGAATTGATAAGGGTTCAGCACGAGCTGCATTGCCATGTTGTCGATAATCTTCTCTTCACTCCCTATTGCAGGATACTCACGGCCCACGCCTTGTGCCACTTCGAGGAACATGCCGCTCGTCAGCTTGAGGATGTTTGCCTTGTGGACGGTGGTCACCTTCTTCCTCTTGTGTGACGTCGCGTACTCGTAGGCAAAACGAACCACCCGTTCGGAGCCGGACCGGGAAATTCGCCCGACCATTTCTGCAGCGCTCTTCTCCTCGTCAAGATATCGTTCCATTCCAATATATAATCCCTCTGTGTTCTCACGAATAATCACGAGGTCGATATCCTTGTAGCGGGACGTAACGCCTTCGAAGGAGCGGACTGGCCGGAAGTTCACGTAGAGATCGAACTCCTTCCGAAGGGCAACATTCACACTCCGAAAGCCTGAACCGACCGGAGTTGTCAGAGGGCCTTTGAGGGAAATTCCAGTCTTCCGGATTGAGTCGAGTACCCGGTCCGGAAGCGGATTCCCTGACTCCTCGATTCCCTTGAGTCCTGCCTGAACTTTATCCCATTGGACGGAAACGCCCGAGCCTTCAATAACCTTTATTGCCGCTTCGGCAATACTCGGACCGATTCCATCTCCCGGAATCAGGGTAATGTGATGCGTTTTTACTGAACCAGAATCCTTCAAGCCCCTCGCTCCTCTTTGTCGATACAAGCCGGCATCACTTCTCCCTCAGCCATGAACTCCATCAGGCGAAAGTTTCTTCACGAGTTCGCCAACAACATTCTTTGCATCCCCGAAAAGCATGAAGGTCTTATCCAAGAAATACAAATCATTCTCAATCCCCGCGAATCCCGGATTCTTGCTCCGCTTGATCGCAAACACTGCGCGGGCCTTGTCCGCATCGATGATGGGCATCCCATAAATTGGAGTGGACTTGTCATGCCTCGCCGCAGGATTAACAGTATCATTTGCGCCAATGACGAGCGCGACGTCGCAGTGCGGCATTTCGGAATTGATCTCATCCATTTCAATCTGCAGGTCGTAAGGAATATCCGCCTCGGCAAGTAATACGTTCATATGCCCCGGCATTCTTCCCGCAACCGGATGAATCCCGAATTTTACCGTAATGCCTTTTTTCGACAGCACATCATAGAGCTCACGAACACGGTGCTGCGCCTGGGCAACAGCAAGGCCATACCCCGGGATGATGACGACAAGGGAAGCCTGTTCCAGGATCTGCGCCGCCCCCTCAGGGGTTTCTTCCTTGTATCTTCGTTCGCCCGCATCAGCCTTTGCTGCCTGAACCGTTCCGAAAGCTCCAAACAGAACATTCGTGAACGACCGGTTCATGGCCTTGCACATGATAATCGAAAGAATGAGGCCGCTCGAACCGTCAAGAGCACCTGCCACAATCAGCAACTTGTTGTCCAGCACAAACCCCATCGCAACTGCGGAAAGCCCGGCGTACGAGTTCAGGATCGAAATGACCGTAGGCATGTCGGCTCCCCCAATAGGGATAATCAGAAGGATCCCAAAAAGGAGGGAAAGTCCGATGATGGTCGGAAAGATGATCCCCGCCCATGGGCCGGTCGGATCAAGCACCAGAAGGACGCCAAGGAGAGCCGCCAGAGCCAGGAGCCCGATATTCGAAACATTCTGCAACGGATATGTCACCGGCCGCTGAGGTACCCATTTCAGCTCCATCAGCTTCCCCGCTGCCATCAAGCTGCCCGTGAGGGTCATGAAACCCAGAATAATCTCAATAACAATGGCCGAGACGCGAAACGGTGTCAGTTGTTCCGGACCCTCTCCGAACCAGAGGTAGAACTTCGCTGTGCCAACCAACCCCGCGGCCATGCCTCCGAAAGCATGAGACAGCGCGGTCCGCTGCGGAACCGCTGTCAGTGAAACACGTGAGAGCGGGATCCCCACGGCAAATCCGGCAACGATCGCGATGATAATCCAGCCATGATGAACGACCTCTGGCTGAATCCACGTTGCGACAACGGCCAGAAGCATCGCAAGAACGCCTGCCGTGACGCTCCGTTTGCCCGTTTTCGGGTTGCTCATCCAATACAGGGAGAAGACGAACAGCGCCGCCGCCAGGATATAGGAAAACTGTACCAATCCGTGGATCATTGCACTGGCTCCTTCCGCTCCTGCTTGAACATCTTCAGCATCCGATTGGTAATCAGAAACCCGCTGACGATGTTTGTCATTGAAGCAAAGAGGGCAATGGCTCCGAGAAGGCGGATGTCGTCAGGATATTCCGATCCGGCAACAATGATGGAGCCGACAACGGCGATTGCGGAAATCGCGTTCGTTATGGACATGAGGGGCGTGTGAAGCAAGCGTGAGACCCGGGCAATGACGCCAAGTCCGATGAACGTCGAAAGGAGGAGCACGAACAACAGTGACCAGAAATCCGTTTGCTGCTGGCTGTGTTCAACCGCTGTTTGGACTTCCGGATCGGCCAACGCTGTTTGAGCGAAAGTCATCAACAACGGAATGGAAATAAGTCGGGGATACCTGTTAAGCATGATCACCATCCTCTTGAATGTTCGCTTCGCCCTTTCCGCGCTGCAGGAAGACGAACCACAGATGCCTGACGAAAGGGTTTCGAAGGAATACGGAGCAGAAAAGAAACGTTGTAAAGTAAAAGGCAATTGCAAGACATGCAACCCCGGCAAAATTCCGGTGGTGCGTCACTTTGGTTTCCTGTTGTTTCGTTCATAGAACTCTCCCCCGGCTATCGAAACTCAGGTTCCCCCTCCCTTTGTAAGGGAGGGGGAAATAGTCCGGCCTTTGGCCGAGACCTCGTCTCGTGACGGGTTTGATCCCCGATAGGGGGTGAGTTCATGGGAATTCAAGCTGAGACACGGCTAACATTCAATCAGGGCAGACCTCGCAGAAATCCGAGTCCTGACGGTACACATGAATCACTTGCCCCCATCCTTTCCCACAGGTGAAGATTCTTTTTTCAGCCGTGAGGAAATCACCTTGATGAGTAGAGGAAGAATGGAGATGAAAACCACCGCGATGATGATATACTCAATATGATCCTGAATCCCCGGGATCGTTTGTCCGAGAAAGTATCCAAGGGAGGTCATGCTGACAATCCATCCGACGCCCCCTGCAATGTTGAAGAGCGCGAAGCGTCGATACGTCATTCCGGCAATCCCAGCCACAATGGGAGCAAAGGTCCTTGCAAATGGCATGAACCGCGCAAGGACGATGGTAATCCCCCCATACCGTTCATAAAACTCTTTTGTTTTCAGGAGATGTTCGCGGCGGAACCAGAGTGATCGCGGGCGGTCATACAGGATTGGGCCTATTTTAGCCCCGAACCAGTATCCCACGGCATCGCCGGTGACGGCCGCTATGCAGAGCAGGACGTTGAGCCAGACGATATCAAGGGGAACTTTGCCGCTCGCAATCAACAAGCCGGCAGTAACCAGAAGAGAGTCCCCGGGCAGAAAGAATCCGATCAGGAGCCCTGTTTCCGAAAAAATGATTGCGAAAAGGCCAGCATATCCGGCCCACATGACAAGTTCTTCAAGGGAAGGCAGTTCGATAGGCATTCTGATCTAACCTGTGGTGAGAAACCCCGGCGTGAATCGCCAGAGTATTTGAATCGCGACACAGAGCCCACGAGGAGCTCTGTATCGATCGCTTGCGAAGCAAACGGCTACATCGAACAATGCCATTGCTCATGCTCCATTACCGTGGATGTCAGGTTCAGCTCCCTGCAGCCCATTCGATAAGAATCTTCGCCACCTCCGGACGACTGAACTCCACGGGAGGAATCTGCCTTGCCTTCAGCATGTCGCGTACCTTGGTACCCGAGAGATTGATCCGTTGCTCCGGAGTGCTGGGGCTCGTCTTCTCCGTCGCCATGCTGCCGGTGACAGTGCACCAGAATGAATTCTCAAATTTCAGAGGCTGGATTCCAAAAGCTTTGAGATCCACATCATCAAAGAGCTTCTGCGCATCGAAGCTGCCATAGTAGTTTCCTACGCCGGCGTGGTCTCTGCCCACAATAAAGTGAGTACATCCGTAGTTCTTTCTCATGATGGCGTGGAAAATGGCCTCCCGTGGGCCGGCATACCGCATTGCCGCGGGGAGAACGCTCAACATTACCCTGTTTCTGACATAGTACTTATCGATCAGCACCTGGTAACACTGCATCCGCACATCGGCCGGGATATCGTCTTTCTTCGTCTCTCCAACCAGTGGATGAATCAACAGACCATCAACGATCTCAAGGGCGCATTTTGTGAGATACTCGTGGGCCCTGTGGATTGGATTCCGTGTCTTGAATGCCACCACCGTGCGCCACCCGCGCTTATCAAATTCCGCCCTGGTCTGGGCAGGTGTAAGGTTAAACTCCGGAAATTCCAGCTCTGGCTTGTCATTCACATACTGAATCGGTCCCCCGATGCAGAACTTTCCACCTTCATACACCTTCTGCACGCCCGGGTGCGCTTCATCCTCTGTTCTGTAGACTTTGCGCGCCTCGTTCTTGACATCGCGTTCAAATTTGTCTTCAACGCGCAAAAAGGCTTGCACTGTCCCCTGTTCATCAACCAACGAACAAACATCTCCAGCTTTGGCAGACTTGAAAGTGTTTTCATCTACCGAAAGAGTGATCGGGATCGAGAAGACCAGCCCGTTGGGAAGATG
>DAIPLH010000016.1:0-12114 GCA_036769325.1 Bacteroidota bacterium | reverse complement strand
AAATCCATTCAAAGGACTGAAGCCGCCAATGGCAAGCATGTAAATATCAGAAACGGTCCTTGGATTCACTCTGATGACGGGCGCGTTTCGGTGCGAAGCCAGCAAAGCTTCACGTTCTTTGCCAGTAACGACCCGGTTGTTCAGAGTTCCACCATGTGGCTCAATAGTCATAACAACACTCTCCTCATAAAACTGAATTTAAATCATGAATTACGTCACCTGACAAATACTCAGTCAGGCAAAGAACATTTGAATTGGAACGGAGAAGCAATCCAGCGAAGACCTTGCAGCAGGACCGGAGGTCAGCTTCAGGCTCAGATCAGGTTCCTTGACCTGAGCGCGTCAACGACTTTTTGTGATGATTCTTCCACCGTTTCTTTCGTCGTATCAACAACAAGTTCCGGCGAAAGCGGTTCCTCATAGGGTGCCGACACACCGGTGAACTCAGGAATCTTCCCGGCAAGCGCCTTCACATAGAGTCCCTTGGGATCCCGTTGCTTGCAGGTTTCAACATCCGCATGGACATAGACCTCCAGAAACCGGCCTTCATCCAGAATCGCCCGAACGGTATCCCGTTCCCGCCTGTAAGGTGAGATGAATGCCGTCAGGACAATAATGCCCGACTCACGAAAGAGCTTCGCCACCTCACCGATCCGTCGAATGTTCTCCACCCGATCCTCCGGCGAGAATCCAAGATCCTTATTCAGACCATGACGGATATTGTCACCGTCGAGCACATAAGCCAGGTGTTGTTCTGCGTACAGCATTCGCTGCACGAGAGCTGAAATCGTCGATTTCCCCGACCCACTCAGTCCGGTAAACCAGACCACGCATCCCTTCTGCTTGAGAGTGTTCTCAAAATCCTGAGATTTAAGATATCCATCAGACCAGACAATGTTCGTTGCTTTCATTGAATGTTTTTCTCCACTGTTCTCTTTATTTGTGATTGTACCGGAAGGTGATGCTATGTCGTTACGCGTTCGCCTGTCATCTGCTCATGAATATTGGCAAGTCCGATCTGAAGTGAGGTATCCGGTTTGAACCCTGTCAGATCAAACAGTTTTTTTGAAGAACCAAATCGTCGTTCCACCTCAAAGTCGTATCTGTTCTCGGGCGGATTGATGAAGGAAACTTCCGATGAGCTGCCGGTGATGTTGACGATGCTGACGGCAAGATCCTTGATGGTATGTTCCCGTTCATTGGAGATGTTGTAGATTTCGCAGCCGGTCGCCTGCTTCGAGAGCCGTACCGTCGCTTCGATCACGTCATCGATATAGGTAAAATCCCTCGTCTGCATCCCGGACCCAAATACAGTGATTGGATGGCCTGCCAGCGCCTGCTCGAAGAAGCGGGGTATGACCATTCTCCGGTCCTGTTTAGGCCCATAGACATTAAAAAACCGCAGAGAGACAGACTGAAGCGATTTCTCCTCAAAGAGTGAAGCAAGATAGATTTCATTGTAGCGTTTTGCGATCGCATAACTTGACTTCGGGGAGACGGCGAAGTCTTCTCTCACGGCCTCTTCGATTGCAGATTTGCCATAGACGCCGCTTGTCGAGGCGTAAATCACCCTCGCGTCTCCGTTCTGCATTGCTGCCTTGGCAACACACCGCATGCCGAGGACTTCTGTTTCCATTGTTTCAACCGGATTGTCAGCAACGATATCAACTCCCAGGACGGCTGCAAAATGAAAAATCAGATCGCAGTCGAGCGCCGCACGGAGCACAGCAGCCTCATCGCGAACATCGCCTTCGATCAGCTGGATGTTTCGCAAGGCTGCCTTATCGAGTTTGTTGCCCCGGCGAAGATTGTCCAGGACAACGATTTCGTGTCCGTCCGCAAGAAGACGATTCACCAGGTGGTTTCCGATGAACCCGGCCCCTCCTGTTACCAGTGATTTCATGCTGCATCCTCCTGAAAGAAACTCTTATTGAGTTGAATATCCGAGTTGTTCCATCATCTCTCCTGCGATGGAGAGAAATCGATCCCTGTCTGTTGCCGATAATTTCTTGATCTGGTTTTCGTTCACGTCACTTCGAAAGTGCTGCCGAATGCTGTCGAGCTCATACCAGAACAGCTGTCTGTCGTAACTCCCCTTGAGCCGTTCGTGTTTTCCATCGGGAGTCGTCACCGGCCTTGCTTCCAGCCGGAACTTTGGCACCTCGTCAATATTCAGGTCGGCTAGCCGATAGAGATTTCGGACGAATGTTGCCGTATCGCCAACCATGTCTTCGTAGCGAAGTATGTGATAGTTCGGCATTGTGCGCCGGTTTTCCAGCATTTGTTGGACGACGATCCGGTACTCCTGTCCGATCTCCTCCGGCGTGTACCTTCGTCGAAGGCTTCCTTCGCAAATAGCGAGTCCATTTCGAACCAACCCGACAAAAACTGCATCGGGATACATATCCCTGAAAAGGGGGACAAGGAAAACAAGGCCATTCAGAGATTTCGTGACCAGCCTGCAATCAGCAAGCTGGGCGTCTGTATACTCGACCCCTTCGTAGCGGTAAAGATTCTGCTCCGGAATCTTGTTCAGGAACCTTCCTTCGTAGAAGATCCTGTCAATCATGCGCCGGACATGATCAGGAACATGCTTTCTTGGCTCCAGCAGGTGAGGGTCAAAAACATCCTGACCGACCATCAGCCGGATTGGCCAATCATACATCACCCTCTTCTTGATCCTTAAGAATCCGCTGTCAAATGGCGTCCCGGGCTTGAAGACCTTGTGTGTTTCACCTGAAGAAAGGCAGGTTCCGGGATGAGAAAGGAACAGGTTGACGAGCACCTGAGAGCCGCCTCTTGCGAAGCAGTTCAATATGATCGGCCTTTTGTTCAACATTCCGTGCGGATTCCTGCAAAATTTCAACAATTCCTGAGAGCACTAATATGCCATTCCCGGATATCTTGTGACGTGACAAGCATCAAACATACGAAAAAGCGACGTCATAAACCAGTTGGAGACGTGTGCTGAATCGCATCCAGGGACATTACCCCACGCAGGCGCGGGTGTCTCGGTTGATTACCCTAGGATGTTCCATTCTTGCAGATCGTTCATGAAGATTGTACCTTGTCGTGAACCGAGAGCCGGTCTCAGTCATTTACAACTGGGACCGTGTACAACTCTTACGTATGACAATCTTGACAAAACAATGGGGATCTTAAGGAGCGACGGGAAAATGACATCTTTCGTGATGAAAATACTGGTATTGCTGTTTGTTGTGGAACTCTCATATGCACAAATTCCATGCTTTCCGGGAGCCGTAGGCTTTGGGACAACGACCAAAGGTGGGCGTGGCGGTAAGATCGTGTTTGTAACCAACACGAACGCCTCCGGAGAAGGAAGCCTCCGCGCAGCACTGGAAATGGAAGGACCCCGGATAGTCGTTTTTAAGGTTGGTGGAACGATCGAACTCAACGGAAATCTGATGATTCGTAACCCCTTCATCACGATTGCGGGCCAGACGGCGCCGGGCGGAGGCATCTGCATAAAGAATGGGATGATTGCGGTCAAGACCCACGACGTTGTCATTCGTGGACTGAGAATCCGGCAGGGTGATCTTCCTGATGGGGTCAAGCCCGACATCCGTGACCCGATTGAGGTCTGGGCCCACAAGAAATTTCTCGGAGAGGTCTACAACGTCGTCATCGACCACAATTCGCTCAGTTGGGCCGTGGATGTCGGCCTTGATATTGGCGGCACTGCTCATGACATCACTGCATCATGGAACATCATCAGCGAAGGATTGAACAACAGCATCCACCCGAAGGGGAAACATTCCAAGGGCCTTGCCTTTCATAAGACCGCGGGAACGAATCTTACCGCGCACCACAACCTCCTGGCACACAATGACCAGCGCAATCCAAAAATTGCGAACGAGGGGAAAGCTGAGTTTGTGAACAATGTGATCTACGACTTCGGTCTCGTGGGAACAGACATTGGAGGAAACCTCCAGGCTCATATCCTTGGAAATTACTACAAGCCAGGGCCAAGCACCCAGCCGCGGAAAGGGTCAATAAAGCCGTTCGAGATCGACGACAAGGCCCTCGCCGGTGCCCCGGATCTCAAGATTCTCATTTCGGGAAATGTATTTGAAGGTACCTCAACGTCGGATGAATGGAGTCTCATGAGAGGTGACCGGCGGTATGAAACAAAAGAGCCGGCATTCTCCTCGAGTGGGCTGGCTGCATCCACCGCACAAGAGGCCTACGACAAAACCCTGACGCATGCCGGAGCCATTGTCCCTGAAAGAGATACCGTGGACAGACGAATTGTCAACGATGTTCGCACAGGATCCGGAAAGGTCATCGACTCACAGAAGGAGGTCGGTGGCTGGCCTGTACTTGCAGCGGGAGTTGCACCTCCGGACGGAGATTCCGATGGAATGCCCGACGAGTGGGAGAAAACAAACGGTTTCCGTCCTGATGAGCACGATGCCTCAGAGGATGGTGATAGTGATGGTTATACCAACATTGAAGAGTACATCAACGGTCTCTTCCCTCCACTATCAGAATCAATCGGGCAAGGTAAGAAGGATCAATGATTATCAGTCATAAGCACCGGTTCGTCTTCGTGCAACTGCCGCGCACCGGTTGCACGGCGATCAGCAAGGAGCTGATCGAGTTCTACGAGGGGCAGCAGATCCTGAAGAAGCATTCGAACTATGGACATTTCCTGAAGAAAGCTACACCGGACGAGCAAAAATACTTCGTCTTCTCGGGAATCAGGAACCCATTGGACCGAACGGTGAGTGATTACGTAAAGTACGTGACGAACCATCTCGGAGAATATACCGATCCCAAGAAGCTTGCTCACATGGCGCGCGGCAGACGGTATAGTCTTCGCCGATGGTATTTCCTGAAACGCTTTCGCTATGTCCAGGGAAATAAGGCAACGTTTGAGCAGTATTTCCTGAAATTCTTCCGGTGGCCGTATGACGATTGGAGTTGTCTCGACCACCACCGGTTCGGTTCCATCATAAGGTTTGAGAATCTGCAGGAAGATTTCGGAAAGATTCTTGAGCGCCTGAACATTACCCCCGCCCGTCCCATTCCAGTCTACAACAAAACGGAAGGGAAACAGGGGAAGTCGTTCTGGGACTACTATTCCTCGCCGGAGGTTCGGGATCGCGCCAGGGCTGTGTTCGGTCCCTTCATGGCAAAATGGGGATACTCATTTCCGGCGGATTGGGGAAGGGTCTCTGTGACGTTGCCCGTAAAAATGCGCCTCGCAACGGCAAATCTTGTCCGAGTTCCTTTCTGGCGAAGGGGCTAAGCAGGCGGGAGGACTAACACCTCAGAGCTGGTCGTAAATTGCCTCGAGTCGTTTTGCTGCGTTCGAGGCAAGAAAGCGTTGCCGGGCATATTCGTAATTGTGTCGCGCAATGTGTGCATACAGTTTCTGATCCTTCCTCAAGCGAAGCAGGTAGTCCGCGAATTCACCTGCATCCGTCCCCATGGTCGCGTATCCATGTTCACCATCGACAAAGAAATCAGCAATCCCTCCAACTTTCCGTGTTACGACCGGGAGGCCAAGGGCCATTGCTTCTACGACCACGTTCGGCATCCCCTCTCCGTGCTGAGTCGGGAAGCAGAGGACATGTGACCTGCTGAACTGGTCGAAGTACTCCTGACCCCGCAAGTAGCCGACAAACTCGACATTCGGCACTTCCTTTCCCTTCACGTAGGCTTTCGCAGGCTCCAGTTCCTCTCCATTTCCCGCCACTACAAGCGCTGTGTCCGGAAACTCCTTCTGGACCTTCTCTACGGCATCGATCACTTCGTAGATCCCCTTGGCTTTCATGATCCTTGAGGCGAAGAGCACTCTCCAGGGCCCGGACTGCCTTTTTGCGATCTCGGCAGAGATGTCAAAGTTCCGCAGGATTGCATCATCCGCGATCGTCACCTCACAGTAGATCGGCTGGGTACATCCCCAGGAGCGAAGAGCCTGTTTGAACTCTTCCGATAGGACAATGAACGCGTCGGTTTTTCCATAGAGGAGACGGAAAAACCAGACCCTCTTGTTGATGAACTCTTCAAAGGGCTTCTGCCACCCTCTGATAAAGACCAGCGTCTTTCTTCCGAGCAGACGCGCGAGAAACAGGAAGCCGGCTTCTCGTACAAGCGCATCAAATTCGAGAGAAGGGTTGACGTGGACAATTTCGTGTCCGCCCTTCCGCAACACGCGGACGAAGCGGGCATAGTCGCCGAGCATGCGAAAAACCTGGGTCGCTTTACCTTTTTCCCCCGGGCGGCGGCCAATAATGAAATGTTCAACAGGCGCCGAGAACTTGTCCTTGATCTTGGCATAGTACGCCTCAATTCCTCCAAGCCAGTTCAGATCCCGGTGGAGGATGAGGATCTTCTTCTGCGATCCCGGCATTGGGCTCACTCCATGTATCCGAGGGCGCGGAGGCGTTTTGTGAGAATTTCATCCTCCTGCGATTTCGTGCTCCCCTTCTCCCGCTCCGATGAACCCGACCGGATTTCTCTGCGTTTGCCTTTCTCGATGACCAACCATGGTACTTCAACAAGCTCTTTGATATAGACTCCAGGCGGATGACCCACGACAAATTTTTCGCCAAATGCTTCACCATGATCAGCCGTGATCACGATCCTCCCCTCCAAACGCTCTACAAGTCGCTTTACTTCCCCGAGTGCAAGATCAAGGTTGTCCCGGTCAGCCTGAATGAGCTTCTTCACATCAAATCGCCCCTGGCGAACAAGCTCCCATACCTGACTGTCGACAGTCCATTTTCCATCAATAGCCGACGGATGCGAAGGATCCTTCCCGATTTCATCCACGGAAATGCGCGTCTTCCCGATCCATGGCCCGTGCGGCTGTATATAATGAATGATGAGCCGCTTGTCCTTGAATTCTCCGGCGATGCGTAAGGCCGCATCGGTCATTGTGGATGGCTCAACGGTGTCAAGCTGCTCATTCCAGGAATTCTTCCATACATGTTCAATCCGGAAAAAGTGCTCAACTCCACGAAAGCCGTGGATCACGTGGTCTGAGCAATGAGGGTCCGCCGAGACATAGACTGTGTCGCCGTGATAGCCCGTAAAGTTCTTCTCCAGCCACTCACTTGTCGTTGTCCCCCGGCTGATCTTTTTTTGCAAGTCACCCTGCAGGTAAGCCTGATAGCTGGCTTTGAAGAAATCGTAACGACAGGCATCGAGGATGATGAGGTAGTCCCAATCCTCCTGCATTACTCCTACACCATGATGGGTTGTGAGAGCAAAGTACCGCTTGATGACCGAGAGGATCAGTTTCATCGCATGCCGTCTGGCCTCATGAGGACGTCCACGGAAGAGAAGAGAAATGATCTTAAAAATGCTTTTCATGGATTGCCTTGTCCTTTGGTTTTGTTGGAGGATCCTCTGCGCTTCCGGGCCTTCTTCAACAGACGGGCCGCAATTGCACGGTCCTCGGCGGAAATTCCGAGCAGGAGGACCAATCCGAAATACAGCAGCAAAATGACCGAACCGAGCACAGCAAACTGTGCGATGGGATGATCCGTTAAGACAATCGAGCGTAGCCACCAAACGACGCCCGAAGCCGCGATGATTGCAACAATGGGTTTCAGGAAACTCCAGTTAAAGGGGAGCAGTCCGTTCAGAAGATGGCGGACCTGGAACAACCGAAGGACATTGACCAGGATAATGGTAAGCGATCCGGCCCACGCAGCGCCAATAAGTCCAAACGGCGGAATGAGCAGAAGGTCAATCCCGATTGTAGCACCGAGGTAAATGGCTGAATTCACCAGCGTCAGGCGGGATCGGCCAATCATGCTCAGCAACGTGCCACATGCGCCTGTTGCAGCATTCACCAGGGTTCCGCATGCGAGAATGACCAATCCATCATCACCAAGAACAAAGTCCTTGCCAAAGATCTGCAACAGATTATTCGAAAAGAGAACAATCGTTGCAAAAAAAGGAAGGTTGATGACCAGGGCCCATTTCGAAGTCGCCTGGTAGACAGTTTTCAATTCATCCATCTTCCCCGCGTGATGAAGCTCAGCAAAAATGGGGGCGGATATTTTCCGCAATGCGAGGTATGCCCGGTTCCCTATGTCACTGATGACGAGAATAGCGGAATAGATGCCAACGTCCATCATGACGCCGAACGCGCCCAGGACAAGGGTTTCAAAACGCCGGCCAAACTGGTTGAGGAACTGAGAGACAAAAAGTGGAAGCGAGAAGTTGAAAATCTCGCGCGTCGGACGCTCCGCCTCATGGAAAGGGCGGAAAAATGAAAACATCCGGTTCACGAGAAAGAAGAGAATCAGGAGCGCTACGGCTTCCGAAATAACGTACGCGAAGGTTACTCCCATGATACCCATGCCGAGCAGGATGGCAGAAACGGAAAGTCCAAGCTTCAGAACATTAAAGGCAATGTCCTGCGCGTAGAATTCCAGCTTCACTTGCTTGAATCCCTGAGCGACCGCCGCCAGAGAGAGGTTCGTCACATGCAATGGAATGGCGAAGGCGATGACAGACAGAATGGGGATAAGCGCCGGTTCATCGAAAATCCCGATGGAGAGCACCTTCGCTGAAGCAATGATAATCACAGCAAGGACAATGCCGATCGCAAGCGGTATCCCTGTTCCCAGCTGAATGATTCCCCAGGTTCTTGCGTCAGACCGCATTGCACGAGCAAGCGGTAGGAATCGATTCATGCCACCGCCGAGACCGAGGGTGGCAATAACTGCGACCGCGACAACTATTGTGAGGGCCAGTTTATAGGTCCCGTAGTCGCTTGCCCCCAGAAACCGGCCCATGAAGATGGCAAAGACAAACCCGGACAACTGCTCGAAGATCTGGCCGACAAAGAGAATTCCACCGCCTTTCACGGCGACCATGAGATCATCGCCGGGACGTTCGGGGAGAGGCTTTTTCGGAGCGTCCTGTATTGGCTCTGGTTCGGTCAAGATTCCCTGTTCCTCTCCATTCTACGGTCGGACCTGACCATTGCCTTGAATGACATACTTATATGTCGTGAGTTCTGCCAATCCCATTGGCCCTCGTGCATGAATCTTGTCCGTGCTGATTCCCATTTCAGCTCCCATGCCGAACTCATATCCATCGGTAAAGCGGGTCGAGGCGTTCACGTAAACTGTCGCAGAATCCACACTCTCGAGAAACAGAGCCGCATTTGTCTCGGACCGCGTGACTATGGCATCGGAATGGTGAGAGCCATAGTGATTGATGTGTTGAATCGCTTCCTGAACATCTTTCACAACCCGGACCGAAAGGATGAGGTCAAGGTATTCCGTGTACCAATCTTCATCGGTTGCTTCCTTGATTCCCGGAATAATATCCCGTGATCGCCCGTCACCCCGAAGCTCCACACCGCGCGCCTTCAGCACAGATGCCACGCGTGGCAGGAACTGCTGTGCCGCCTCTCCGTGGACCAGCAGCGTCTCCATAGCGTTACAGACTCCCGGCCTCTGGCACTTTGCGTTCTCACAGATTGCAACAGCCATATCGAAGTCCGCATCTGCATCGACAAATGTGTGGCAAACTCCTTTGTAGTGCTTGATGACAGGAACCCGTGCCATTTCCGACACTGCGCGAATGAGACTCTCGCCGCCGCGGGGTATGACCAGGTCAACAAGTCCATCGAGCTGCACGAGCACACGGACCGCTTCACGATCGGTCGTGGCAATGAGCTGCACCGCTCCCTTCGGAAGATCAGCCCGCTCGCCACCCAGCTGCATCGCAGCAACAATAGCACGATTGCTGTGAATGGATTCCTTCCCTCCTCTGAGAATGACGCTATTGGCCGACTTCACACACAATGAAGCAGCCTCGGCGGTAACATTCGGGCGGGATTCGTAGATGATTCCAATGACACCGATGGGAACCCTTACTTTCCTGATTGTCAGCCCATTCGGACGGTTGATTGTCTCGAGCGTATCGCCAACCACGTCAGGCAGATCGGCCACCTGAAGGAGGCCGTCGACCAGAGCCTCCATCCTTGCCGGAGTCAACTCGAGCCGGTCCAGCATTGCTTTCTCAAGACCCGCTGCTTTACCTTCAATCATATCCTGCGCATTCGCCTCTCGAATAAGGCCGCTTTGCTCTTTCACGGCCTGTGCCATGCTCCTGAGGACTGCCGCGCGCTGCGCGGAGGTCCATCGAGAGAGCTTCTGCGAAGCTTCCCTTGCCTGAACCGCCATCGCGGTCAACTCTTCCTTAAGAGTTCGGGTCATCTGTTACCTCGCGCTTCCTTTCAACACAACCATATTGTCTCTGTGGATCACTTCCACATAATCCCCCGATCCGGGGATGCCCGTAAGTTCCGTGCTTTTCTTTCCCTGGATTCTCTTAATATCCTCACTGGAATATCCAACCAGTCCTCTTCCGATCAACTCTCCATCAAGCGCGCGAATATTCACCAGCGCACCTTTTGGAAATTCACCCTCGACGCCCCGAACACCAATCGGAAGAAGGCTCTTCCCAAGCTTTTCAATCGCCCGTTGTGCCCCCTCGTCAATCGTAACACCCCCCTGACTTCGGTGGAAAAAGGCAATCCAGCGTTTCCTTCTGCTGAGTGATGACATCTTGCCGGAACCTGGAGGCGCGATCAGAGTCCCCACATCATTCCCTGCAATGACATCCCGGATTGCTCCTGTTTCCCTCCCATCGACAATCACGACCATTGCCCCGACATCGACAGCCATCTGTGCCGACCGGAGTTTCGACGCCATTCCTCCGGAGGAGAATTCGCTTCCCTTCCCGATTGCCAGCGAGAGGGATTCCTCTGTCACAGAGGGAATGTATGAAACACGCCCCGTCTTTCCATTGCCCATCGGCGCCTGAAGACCATCAGTCGTCGAGAGAAGCATCAGGAGGTCCCCATCGATAAGGATGGTGACGAGGGAAGCAAGGATATCATTATCGCCAAATTTGATTTCATCAACCGCGACCACATCATTCTCATTGATGATCGGAATGATTCCCGCCCGAAGGAGCGTCATCATCGTGTTACGTCCATTCAGGTGGCGAGAGCGGTTCTGCAGATCCGCATGAGTCAGCAGCACCTGCCCAATCCGGCAACCCTCCCGCGCGAAAAGCTTGTCGTAAACGGTCATCAGTCTTACCTGACCAACCGCAGCTGCCATTTGCAGCTCCGGAAGGTTTTTTGGCCGGGTCTTCAGACCGAGGGCTTCTACACCCGCGGCAATTGCTCCTGATGAGACAACCACGACTTCTTTTCCCGCCTTGCGGAGCCGGGCGATTTCAGAGACCAGATGTTTGATGCGCTCAAGATCAGGCCGGCCGGTGCGCTTGACCAGCACACGGCTTCCAATCTTGATGACGATCCTTTGCGCGTCAGCAATAAAGGCCCTGAGATTCTCCTCTCCGTGATGATCCTTTGAGATCATGAGGGTCGCTATTGACGGTTTCGATAGAGTGATTGGTCCACAGTCGCCGTCATCCGTTCAATATTCAGATCGATCCCCAGGAAATCATTCACTTTGCGTGCTGTTTCCTCTGTCTGGCCCAGGACTTCATGATACCACACATACAGGCTCTCTACATTCGGTCGGGCGTTGATCCAGTGATCGATATCCTCGAGATGGGACTCAAAAAGTCGCTGCATCGTTTCATCGTCAACGTCGTTCGAATTCTCACCGCTTCGCTCGAGCATGGCTCTCTGTGATCGCAGCATTTCGCCGGTCTTCCGGCGCATGAAGACAACCTTGTAAGCTCTGTCCTGAGGAAGATACACCAGAAGCCGGGAGACCATTTTCACGGCCTTCCCGTTTGCTTCGTCAAGCCATGAGGTATCATCTTTGATCTTCTTAACCCGTTCGAATTCATAGTATCCTCCCGGGTTATCATCATCAGCACGGCGCCAGTCGTCCTTTAGAGGAGGTAGTCCACCGGCCTCCAGCATCTTCATCATCATTGAAGTCCCCGATCGGGGGAGCCCTGAGACAATTGTGATCAATTGCTTCTCTTTGATTCAATTTTTCTAGTCAGACTGAAAAAATAGCCTTGTTTCATCAGTTTTCAGGTGCGGAACATCACAGGTCCGCACACTCGCGATAGAGCGACACAAAACGATCAGTCATGGTTTCGAGGCCAAACTCGCTCTCAATCCTC
>DAIPLH010000268.1:0-4756 GCA_036769325.1 Bacteroidota bacterium | reverse complement strand
AAGACCGACAAACCAGAGGGTTCCGTGGCCCTTGTCGGAGCAACAGTCGTGACGATGAAGGGAGATGAAGTATTGCAGGATGCGACAATCGTCGTTGAACAGAACAGAATCACTTTGGTTGGGCCGACTGCTGCTGTTCAGCTCCCGGCATCAATGAAAAAGATTGATGTCAGCGGAAAGTTTATCATGCCCGGGATGATCGACGTTCATGCACACGGACCGGCAGGGAGCGCTGGCATTACACCAGAACAGAATTGGGCCTTTTTTGCCAATGTCGCTTTTGGAGTCACAACCGAGCATGATCCTTCGAATGACACGGAACTCGTGTTCGCCAGCTCAGAGCTTATTAAATCCGGAACTGTCGTCGGCCCGCGATTGTTTTCAACCGGAACAATTCTATACGGTGGAGAAGGAAGTTTTAAAGCCGTCATCGACAACATCGACGATGCCCGGTCCCACTTGCGCCGCCTGAAAGCAGTAGGAGCATTTTCCGTGAAGAGCTACAATCAACCCCGGCGGGATCAGCGACAACAGGTGATTCAGGCAGCCCGCGAGCTCGAGATGATGGTTGTTCCGGAAGGCGGGTCCACACTGTATTGGAACATCACACAAATACTCGACGGCCACACGGGGATCGAACACTCCCTACCGGTCTCACCGCTCTACAAGGACGTGGTTACTCTGTTTGCTGAAAGCAAGACCGGATATACGCCGACTCTCGTAGTGAGCTACGGAGGCCTTATGGGGGAGAACTACTGGTACATGCACACGAATGTGTGGGAAGATGAGAGACTGCTGACCTATGTTCCCAGGGCAATGGTTGACGCGCAGTCACGTCGTCGCATGATGGTGAACGACGATGACTGGAACCATATCGAAAATTCGCGTGCCGTCAATGCGATAGTTCAGGCGGGTGGAAAGGCACAGTTAGGAGCCCATGGACAGATGCAGGGCCTCGGCGCCCATTGGGAATTGTGGAGCCTGGTCCAGGGAGGAATGACGCCAATGCAGGCGATACGATGTGCAACTCTTTTCGGAGCTGAGTATATCGGACTTGACAAAGACCTGGGCTCAATCGAACCGGGAAAACTCGCAGACCTCGTTGTCATGGACAAGAATCCGCTGGAGAATATTCGGAATAGCGAATCAGTGCGATTTGTCATGCTGAATGGCAGACTGTATGACGCATCCACGATGAACGAGATCGGGAACCATCCCAAAACAAGGGTCCCTTTCTACTGGGAAGGTGGAACCGACCCCGGCACACAATCAACTGACGATCTTCTTGACTTAAACTGAGGAAACATCCATGACGAAAAGCTTTCGGGCCACTTCATGTCGGATCGGCCTGCTTCTGGTGTGTGCAATTGTGTTCTTTGTCCGGGTTCCTGGTCAAACGAAAACAGAGACCGCAACGTTTGCAGGGGGATGTTTCTGGTGTATGGAACCCCCGTTCGACGAACTCAAGGGAGTTCTCAGTACCACATCGGGCTACACGGGCGGTAAGGAAAAGGATCCAACATATGAGGAGGTCTCGGCCGGAACAACCGGCCACACCGAGTCTATCCAGATCACCTACGACCCCGCATTGGTCAGCTACCAGAAACTCCTCGAGGTCTACTGGAAGAACATCGATCCAACGACCCGCGACCGGCAGTTTTGTGATTGGGGAAAGCAGTACCGCCCCGCAATATTCTATCACAACGAATCGCAGAAGAAGCTTGCTGAGGAATCAAAAAACGAAATCGAAAAGAAACCGGAGTTGAAGGGAAGGGTTGTTACAGAAATCGTTCAACTCACCCAATTTTACCCTGCGGAAGAATATCATCAGGATTTCTACAAGAAGAACCCTTCCCGATATTATTCCTACCGAAAAGGATGCGAGAGGGACAAGCGACTGGAAGAGATCTGGGGAGAAGAGTAATCAGATCAACGTCTGGCTTTATCAGGCATCATGGGATCCATTCAATCCCGAGAAGCGAAAAACTTTCTGAACTACCGGGTTCGAAAAGATAAAAAGTGGCAGAAATGTTCTCCCACGTTCCACCGACCATTAATCCGCGACTCACCTCTGCATCCTCCTGCACAACCATCATCCTCTGAACAGCCAGTCCACCAAACAACCATTCAGTTGGACTGGCGTACAACTCGGACCAGACATACAGGAAATTTGCAGCGCTGTCTTCAAGGTCAAAAATGTATTCTCCCTCAAGAGAAAACCCCAGGATATCATACAGGACTTCAGCCTCCAGGCCGGGAATGAGACCGGTGGTCCTGCCGAAAGCTACTCCCCCGATTGGTGTGAGATTTACCTCAACCGTGGACCCAAAGGCAAGATTCCAGCCGGCGAAAAGGGAGCCAGTCTTGAAATCCTCGTAGTTGTATCGGGCTTCCAGGTGAAGCGTGCCGAAGTCCGCAGTAGCAATTGGAAGGATGAAGAAATCCTCCCCCTCCACCCAATAGCCAAAGGCGGAAAGAGAGTAGATTGGTCCGTCGGTTCCACTCGTCGGTAACTCGTCATCCTGGGACCAGCCGTGAGCGGGCGGGAGAATAAAGAAGGCGGAGGCAAGGGGGAGCAGCAAACGCAACATGCGCTGGACCATTATCCCCCCAGGGAAATGGTCAGGCCGACAAGGAGAACGCCAAGACCGATCATGGTAAGGCCTGTCCGCATTGCCGGGAAGCCACCATACTTGCCCAGCGAAAGTCCACACAGAAACATCATCACCAGGGCAACGCCATTGGACCACCTCATTGCCTGCAGCAGCTCATCAGAAAAAACGAAGGGCAGCACTACGGGAAACGTTGAGAGGAAGACAAGGAGAAACACGCCGAGAGCACCAACGAGGTCATTGGCCGAGATCAGTCGCCTCGTGGCCGGTTCCGGCATTTGCCTGATCCCATTGGCAATCTGACCAAGAACAGCCTCGTCGACGACACCAGCGATTTCCGGCGGAAGCAATTCGGAAAGAAGTTTGTTACTCTCTGTTCCATGCTTCTGTTTTCGTATTCTCCGGAGCAGGTCTGCCTGGCGTCCGCGCACGGTGAGGTTCGTCAGAACGTACATGACCGCGTCAACCAATCCCCATGCGAGGTTGCAACCAATGGCGCCAATCAGAACCGTCCTGACTTCTTCACGACCTGCTGACGCAACGCTCAGGGAGCCGGTGAACGATAGCACCATGATGAGTCCGAAGAGAACCTCGGATGTTCTCTCGACCGGATCAAGGATTCCTTTTCCTTCGGACTGCTGTTCAGCAGGCATTGACTGAGGATGTTTGGCTATCAGGGTGATTCTTTCTCGGAAGTCTCCTCTTCTTCAACGTCCCTCCGTTCGACAGGCTCGAGTGTCGGATAAGACTTCATGCCAACATAATCAACCCACGAACCGGCCAATGCCCTGTAGATGCCAACCGCTGACTTGTGAAATCCTGCCTGGGTCAGGGCATAATCCAGTTCCGTGGCGAACAGAGATCGTTCTGCGTCGAGCACTTCCAGATAGCTCGTCACACCTTCGCGGTACCGCATCCTCGCCAGTCTTTCATAGCTGCGAAGCGCAGCAACCTGCTTTTCCTGTGCATCCTGTTGTTCGCGGGTTCGACTCCGTTCGACGAGGGCGTCCTCCGTATCTCGAAAAGCGTTCTGGACCGTCTGCACGTAACCGTAAAGCGTCTGGCGCTGGACTGCTTCCGATGCGTCCACCTGGCCGGAGATTTCTCCCCAGCGGAAGAGCGGCTGTAAGATCCCGCCGCCGATGTTCCATATCTGTGAAGTCGATTGAAACAGGTTGCTGAGATCCCCGCTTGCCACGCCGAACAATCCGGTCAGTGAAATTGAGGGGAAGTAAAGCGACTTCGCCATCCCTATCTGCGCGTTCGCAGAAATGAGGCGTTCTTCAGCCGCCCGGACATCCGGTCTGTGTCCGAGAATTTCAGATGGAATACCCGCGGGAATCACAGGAATCTTCAGGCTGTCAAGCAGACCGCCGCGCGGAATCCGCCCGGGCATCCTTCCGAGAAGAACGCTGATCGCATTTTCGAGCTGGGCAATATTCTTTTCAATGAACGGAACCTGCGATTTCGCAAGCCAGTACTGCGAATCAATCTGGTTCAGCTCCAGCTCAGAGACATCTCCCTTCGCGTAACGCTGCCGGAACAACTCAAGAGAATTCTCGCGGCTGGTAACAGTCCGCTGTGCAATCGCAAGCTGCTTGTCAAGCGCAAGGAGGTCGATGTACGACTCGGCCACCAGGCTCACAACAGTGAGGACGATACCGCGCCTGGTTTCCTCGGCTGCAAGGAGGTTGGCCTCCGCTGACTCATTGGCGCGGCGAATCTTTCCCCACAGGTCAATCTCCCATGCCGCCGAAACATTGACGTTAAAGTAATTGATTGTCGGACGCTCTGATTCCGGATCACCAGGAAAGCCGAACTGCCCTCTGTTTGCACCGAAACCTGCATCGATCTTGGGCCAGAAGTCAGATTTCGCAACTCCGTAGTAGCCAAGGAATTCTTCCACCTGTGCAGCTGCAATCCGCACGTCATTGTTTTCCTGCAGAGCGGTTCTGACCAGCCATGTGAGGGTAGTGTCGCCGAACATGTCCCACCACGACGTGTCCGATGCCGCAAGCGTAGTGCTGTCGACAACCGCTATCGAGTCCTGAAAGTAAAGGGAATCCGGAAGAGTGTTCGTCGGTCGGCTATAATCAGGTCCAACAGAACACCCGGCAACCAGAACGGTGATCACAAAAAGGAGT
>DAIPLH010000267.1:0-4785 GCA_036769325.1 Bacteroidota bacterium | reverse complement strand
GACCCTCAAACGAACGGCTCGAATTCCTCGGTGACTCTGTCCTTAATCTCATTGTTGCAGAGTATCTTTTTCGTCGGTTCCCCGCGGCCGAAGAGGGTGATCTGACCAAGCTGCGTTCGCGGCTCGTGAACCGGAAGGCCCTTGCAACATATGGGAAGGAGCTTCTCCTCTTCGATTTCATCATGATGAGCGACAGTGCAGCGCATGCCGGGGCAAAGGGCTCGGACACGATTATTGCCGATACGTATGAAGCCGTTGTCGCTGCCATCTATCTCGATGGAGGTTTTGAGGAAGCTGAGAAGTTTGTCAAGAGGCAGGTCCTTGCCGCGGTGGAAAGCGGCTCCGTGAACACGGACGATGAGAACTACAAGAGTCGCCTTCTGGAATACTCCCAGGCACGGGGACTGGGCGTCCCCCGGTATTCAACGGTCAAGGAAGAAGGACCTGACCACGACCGGACGTTCACCGTTGAGGTGTTTCTCACCAACCAGAGCAGGGGAACGGGGAGCGGGAAGAACAAGAAGGAAGCGGAACAGGCCGCCGCAAGCAAAGCGCTTGATGTCCTCATGGCCGGTGAACCGGAATAGGCCATGCCTGTCGTCGAACGTAACAATCAGGTGCGGGATATCCTGAAGCAGGCTCGCACAATAGCAGTTGTCGGCTTGTCGGATAAGCCCTGGCGTGACAGCTACACGGTCTCTTCATTCATGCTTGCACGCGGATATACGATCATCCCGGTAAATCCAACTATTGACTCGGTCTTTGGAATCACTGCAATCCCTTCCCTGTTGGGGGTAAATGCAAACGTCGATATCGTCAACGTCTTCCGCAGGCCGGAGTTCGTACCGGAGATTGTGGAAGAAGCCATTTCCCGAAGATTCCCAACCCTCTGGCTTCAGACAGGGATAGTGCACGAGGTGGCAACCGGGCGTGCTGTTGCATCTGGAATGAACGTGATCGTTGATCGTTGTATTCGTGTTGCCTACACTCTTCTGATCCGGTAAGATCATTGCCGCGCTGCAGACACATCCCGGAAGTCAGTTCCTTCCCTCCCTACTCTCTTCTCCTTTCCACTCTGTTCCTGTTCATCTGTTTACCTTCCGTGGTCTATGCGCAGGTTCAGGACTCACTGGTTATCTCGTTTGGAAGAATTGATACAGTTGTCGTCACGGGAAACGAAAAGACCCAGGAGTATGTGATTCTGGATGAAATGATCCTTCGGCCCGGGATGGACGCGACCCAGCAGGAAATTGAGTTTGACCGGAACAGAGTTTACAAACTCGGGTTGTTCAACCGGGTCGACATGTGGTGCGATATGGTCGACGGGAAGCTTGCTCTCAACGTGGACGTGTCCGAGCGGTGGTATATTATTCCGTTGCCTGTATTTGGTTTCGCTGAAGGGGATGTGAAGAAGCCGTTCTACGGAGGAGGGGTGCTCCACAAGAATTTTCAGGGAAAGAACCAGAGGTTGTTCGGACTGGTTACCTTCGGTTATAATCCGTCGTTGACTCTCTCATTTCAGAATCCACAGATCAGCAGAGAACACAGTCTCTACTTCTCGACAAGCCTGTCCTATTCGAAGGTGCGCAACAAGAGCGAGATTGAGTCTTCATTGACGGGTGACTTTGACGAGAAGCACTACAACGTCAATGCGACCCTTGGAAAGCGGCTGTTGGCTACCAGATTGTTGAGGTCGATGATTATCGTGAAGGGCGAACGGTGTCCACGGACGGCAGGGATGCCTTCATTCTGTCCACCCTTAATTACACGTACGACACCAGAGACCTGCGCGATTATCCGTCAAAGGGATATTTTCTGTACCTCGCAGCCACGAAATACGGATTCGGCGAGGCCGATGTAAACTTCACCCGCTTCAATCTGGATACGCGGTTTTATCTTTCGATGTTCAGCGGGTTTCTCTTTGCCATGCGCACACATGGGACGCTGGTTTCCGGCGGGGAGGTCCCAACCTATGCGAGGGCATACTTTGGATACGGCGAAAGGATCAGGGGCTATTACAATACGGTGTTCGAAGGAGAGAATCTGGCGGGGGTCTCGGCGGAGCTCCGGTTCAATTTGGTTCCTCCCCGCATCGTCCGCTTCACTGCGATTCCCCTTCCGGAGGAGTTCTCCATCTGGAGACTCGGTGTGACCCTCGCCCTTTTCGTTGACACCGGCGTGACTTGGTTTCGGGATGAACCCGTCACCTTCACCGACTTTTCATCGGGATACGGAGGAGGAATCAACTTTCTTCTCCCGTATGACGTCGTTGTACGCACTGAGTACGCGTGGAATGAGCTCCTGCAGGGGCAGTTTATTCTCGGTCTCGAAGCGTCATTCTAACAAATAGTCGGTAGTCCGGCAGGACACAACAACACATGGAATATTTCTATACCACCCCGGATCGTGTCGGAGATGGTTCACTCTCTCTCGATGGAGAAGAGTTTGCTCACCTCACGCATGTGATGCGGAAGAAGGTTGGGGATACGATCGGTGTTGTTGATGGCAGGGGAAACCTGTATGAGGTTGAGATCACGGAGATTGTCCGGCGGTCTGCTCTCTGCTCCATTCGTTCACATTCCTTTCGACGGGGCGAGCCGCAGAGACATCTGCATCTCGGCGTCGGGATTCTGAAGAACAGCTCCCGGTTCGACTACCTTGTCGAAAAAGCCACAGAACTGGGCGTGGAAAGGATCACTCCACTCCTGACCGAGAGAACAATTCCCCGCCACGCGAAGACAGACCGATGGCAGAAGATTGCCCTGGCGGCGATGAAGCAATCGGGACGCTCGGTCTTGCCAGGGATCTCGGGGCTGACGGGCCTTCCCGATTTTGTCGTAGCGGCGCCGACCACAGCCATGAAACTGCTGCCACACATGGACGCGAAGACGGAGCCTGGTTCAGTCACGTCCAATGGCAACCATGTTGTCGTCTGCATCGGTCCTGAGGGCGGCTTCACGGAAGAGGAGGTCAGCATGGCGGTTGCGGCCGGCTTTGTTTCAGTTTCGCTTGGTCCCCTTCGTCTACGAACGGAAACAGCTGCCCTTGTTGTTGCCGCACGAATGCTGTTGGAACAGCAGGCAACATGAGGAGCAAGTAAGTTTGATGGATCGTTGATCAACTCATGGTTGCAACTTCGCCGGCTTCTCCCTACTTTGTTTCTCCAGAAGAGCCGCCTTCGCCCTTATCCGATCCAGTACAATCCTGGAGATCACCATGGCAACAAAGCATTCAACCCTTGAGAACGGAATCGGCCTCGTCGAGCCGGGTGGTTCATTGATCGGCGGCAAGGAGACCGATGACCTGCGTCGCGTCATAACCGATTTTGTCTCGCGGGAGTACAGCAAACTTCTGGTTGATCTCAGCGCCGTGACTTACCTGAACAGTACGGCGATCGGAGTTCTCGTCTCCGCGCTTGCCACCTACTCCCGAAAGGGATGGCAGATCAAACTGTGCGGAGTAAACAAGAATATCGACAGCATCTTTGTTATCACGAAGCTCTCGCTGGCGTTCGATGTCCATGATACCCGCAAGGAAGCCCTCGCAACTTTTACCTGATCACTCAGATGCTGCGTGACGTCGGACCCGGGGGCCGAAAAGCCCATCTCTGAATGGAAATCCGGCTCCCATCGCCTCACGTTACTTTGCATTTCGCTGCCCCGTTGCGTATGTTAATGTACCCCTTCAACCGAAGCGGGCCTACGACCTTTCATCAATCCAACCGGAACACATGCCCGTTGTGCAGGAGCAGGACGAACGTCTGCAGTCCCTTCAGGAGGAAAACCGCCGCCTGAGGAGGGCTGTTGAGGAGCTTTCCATCCTGAACGATCTGGCCCGTGCAATCGGTGCTTCACTCGATCCGGGAGAGATCATGGGGACCATCATCAGGCGATCCCTCCGTGCCGTGGCCGCCGAGCAGGGCGTCATCACCCTTGTTGACAAACGCTCCTCGGACCCGAGTAAGACACTTGTTCGGGCAATGGGCAGCTCAAGCCAGCATGAACAGTTTCATCTGAACCAGGCGCTTCTGGGATGGATGCACCTGAACAAGAAGCCGCTCCTGATCAATGATCCGCGGGTTGACGATCGCTTCCGGGGAGTCCGGTGGGATGAATCGATCCGAAACCTTCTCTGCGCCCCCCTGATTGTCAAGGCGGAGCTCAGCGGCGTTCTGACCGTGTACAACAAGAAAACCGGGACTGCCTTTACAGACGACGACCTCCGGCTTCTCGCGATTATTGCTGCACAATCGGCGCAGATCATGGAGAATGCGCGGCTGAATGAGAATGAGAAGCTCTACCTCAAGATGCAGGAGGAAGTCCGCCTTGCGGCGCGCATTCAGCATGATCTCCTCCCGCAATCTGTCCCGGACATACCGGGGTACCAGCTGACCGGAAAAAACATTCCGGCGCAGGAAGTCGGTGGAGATCACTATGATTTCATCCCGATTGATGATGGCAGGATCGCCATTTGCCTCGGCGACGTTTCCGGCAAAGGCCTGCCCGCTTCCCTTCTTATGTCAAACCTTCAGGCGACACTGCGGAGTCAGACCCTTGCATCCCCGTCTCCCCGGGCCTGCGTGGAGCAATCGAATAAATTGCTCTACCAGAGTACGGGTCCGGAGAAGTTCGTCACACTCTTCTATTGCGTTCTCGATTACAGGAACAACAAACTGACGTTTTCGAACGCGGGTCACGAGTTTCCCTTCCTTCTCTCGATGAACGGAACGCTGCGACGGCTGGAGACTGGTGGGCTTGCGGTCGGCATGCTTGAGAATTTTCCTTT
>DAIPLH010000266.1:0-4800 GCA_036769325.1 Bacteroidota bacterium | reverse complement strand
TCAGCCGTGGTACCTGCTGCGGAACCGGATACTGTCAGTCAGGATTCCGCCCCAACAATCACTCTCCCGGAATTTGAGATCACCGGCGAGGAGAATATTAATCTTGGCGTCGATTCGAAGGCGGCCGTTGATGATTCCTGGAACCTCCGGTCATCGACCATCGAAGGGAATTCCGGGGAAAAAGGGGATCTGGTGCCTCTTGGAACCTCGGAAATGGCGGGACTCCCCGTCGGAAGAACCGGGCTTACCGGCCAGACTATCGTCAGCATGGGATCCTTTCAGACACCCGCAATGAACCTATGGCTTGGAGTTACATCGCCATCAACAAGCCTTCTGCTCCGCTCATCGTACACTTCGAGTGCCGGTCACGTCGATCACTCTGACTATCGGGATGGGAGTGCTTCCATTTCGGGGACAAGCCATGTGGGGAGGCGTACCTTCCTTCCCGGTAACGCAACGATTGGAGGGAAGTTCGGGTTCTCGGGAGCAGCGTACAGGCTTTACGGATCTTCAACTCCCGATCTCCAGCGGACGATCAACAGGGTTCAGGGGGTTGCATCTGTTGACGCGATGTTGACGAACTTCAACTATGAAGCCGGATTGTTCTTCAATGGTACTTCTGCCACCGGTCTGTCCGGGAGCTCTGAGAGTGAGATAGGTCTTCGCGGCAGTGCGTCCAAAGAGATCAAGAAACTAAAGATGAAGGGAACACTTGACCTGTGGACGGATCAGTATTCAAGTCCAACCACCACACAGAACCCATACCTCGCCGGACTCCTGCTTGACGTTCGCTATGACCTGACCAGGAGATTCCAGGTAAACGGAGGGATGGGGTTGTACTCTCTCCAGGGGTCGGTGGACAACGCTGAGGTTCGATTTTTCCCTGTTGCCGGGGTTGTCTGGAAAACCACTGACCGGATCAATCTGTCGGCGCGGTATGCGCCTTTCATCGAGCGCTCAAGCCTTTCATGGCTTCTCCAGCAGAATCCTTATCTGGACAGCGACGTTCAGGTAAAGCATCCGGACTATCACACGAATCTCGAAGTCGCCGCGGATGTTGAAGCATCAGCAAAGGTTTCCGGCAGAGTTGCATTCAAGTATCAGCGTGCCGACAACGTCCCGATCTTTGCCGAACAAACCGAAGGCGTCCCACCCAACGTGATCCCTGCAGGGATGTGGGGCATTGACTATTCCGGGACAACCCGTATCTTTGGGCTGGATGCAAAGGTCTCGACGAATCTGACTTCGGCAAGCTTTGCCCTCTTCTCGTTCGCGTGGCGGAGCGCGAAAAACTCCACTACCGATAGATCAATTGCATACTCTCCGGAGGTGCAGGCCACAGCTGTTTATCGACATACCTTTGCCTTTGGCGTGATTCTTCAGACCGATCTGAATGTCTACGGACCACAATTCGCTGATTCGAATGAAGGTAGCGTCCTTCAGGGATATGCGCTGTGGGACGTTAAGGGCGAGTATGAAGTTCTACCGCTCTTTGTTGTCGGATTGGGTGTTCAGAATATCCTCGATCAATCCTACGAGCGCTGGAGGGGATATGTCGGCATCCCACGCACCGCAATGCTTTTCGGCCGCTACAGTTGGTAATGTTCAACGGTAAGGAAATGCACCATGAGCCACGATGAGCTAATCAACATGATCTCCGAACGGGCGGGCATCTCCAGACAAACAGTCCGGGATGTCCTGGGCGCAATTACGGATGTGTGGTCCAAGGAGATTCTTACCTATGGTGAGTTGAATCTGGAGAACATAGGAGAATTTCTGACTGAACACCGCCCTGGCAGAAAGGCCATCAACACCGAGACCAAAGAGATCTTCCTTGTCCCGCCCCGAGACATTGTCACATTCATGCCTTCGGGTGATCTTGTTGACTGGAGCAACAAGTCTGCATGACGCGGGACGAACTTCTTCGTAAGTGCGTTGATCGAGGCGTTGCGGACGAGACTTCGGTCTCGGCGGTGTCCCATCTTTTCTATGTTTTCCTCCTTTCTGCCCTGCAGCGCGGACAACGCGTTGAGATTCCTGATTTCGGGACATTTGGCACCAGGCTTGTCGGCGTCAAGCGATCGAAGAAAATTCCCTACTTTGAACCGGACATCGATCTTGCCGATCAGGTGAATGAGCGTTATCGCGAATTGAAATATGTTGTCGTTGGAAAGTTTGAGGAAACGGAACTGAAGGTGGCGACCGGTTATTCCGGGAAGGAAGCGCCGCATGACCCGCTCGTCGACCAGCTCGGAAAAGAAATCATTATCGATACCCACCACGAAGTGACAAGCAGTGACGCGGAGGCGATTCTCGGGCGAAGGAAAACTCTGAATCAACCAAAGGAGAAACCACCAATGCCAAAGTTCAATCTCAAAGAGGGGGCAACGGAAGGTGATACGGGAGGTCAGAGAACTCCGCCGCCGACCCTGCACGAGCAGGAGAACGGCAAAGGACCTGGCCCGCTCGTACAGGTTCTGATCGCAGTTCTCATCCTGGGACTGCTGACACTAGCCCTTCATTACTTCGGGGTTATCACGTTGTGGGGACCGGGTAAAACTGAACAGGCAGCCATGCCGGAACCGCTCCCTCCTGTCATTCAGGAGGAAATGCCCATTGACACGGCGGCTCCGCCACCGACGCCAACTCCGGTTCCAGTGAAAAAGCCGGAGCGACCCCCCATGGGAACAGGTGACTATACCGTGCAGGTTTCCGCCTGGCAATCACGCTCAAAAGCGGATCGGGAAGTTGCACGTTTAACAGATGCTCAACTCGATGCATTCGTTGAAGAAGGGACCGTCGAAGGGGATCGCTGGTATCGGGTCAGAGTCGGTCGATATCAGACTCAGTCTGAGGCCACTGATGCCGCTGCGCGGTTGGGACAGGTCCTTGAGAATGGGGCCTGGGTGACGAAGGTTGGAGGGTAGCAGGTCGAAGGATGTTGCTTGGAACTAACCATTACTTGTGTGGAGGAAGAAGATGAATCTGCTTGATCTGTTCTTAAAGGGTGGAGTGGTGATGTGGCCGATTCTTCTTTGTTCGATTGGGGCGCTGGCCATTGTCGTTGAGCGTTACCTTGCCTTGCGAAAAGCCCGTCTCGATGTCGGACAATTCATGATGAAGGTAAAAAGCATCTATCACCAGGGGAACATCTCGGGCGTCCTGACGTTTTGTTCCCAAAAGGATGCCCCGATAGCGAATATCATTCGCAGGGGGATTCTGAAACATGATATGGGGGACGAAAAAGTGAGACAGGCCGTCGAAGATGCCGGCCGTGAAGAGGTCTACCACCTGGAGAAAAGACTTTCCATCCTGGCAAGTATTGCCGGAGTTGCACCCATGCTTGGATTCCTCGGTACCGTAACCGGAATGATAAGCGCTTTTCAGCAGATCGAGAACCTCTCCGGAAACGTTAACCCCGCAAATCTCGCCGGAGGAATCTGGGAAGCTCTCATTACGACCGCTTTCGGACTGATGGTAGGAATCCCGGCGTATGCAGCCTATAACTATTTTGTAACACGGGTTGGCCGCTTTGTTCATGAGATGGAAGTTACGACGACGGAATTTCTCGACCTCCGTGCACCCAGACGATCTGCTGAGCCATCCCATCACGTGAGAGAAGAGACACTCGAAACCGCGCCGGCAGTGTTTGATGACGAGTATTTCCGGAAGAAGGACTGAGGCCATGCGACTGAAACAGGAGAACAAACTTCTGAGTGTTTTCAGTTATTCAAGCCTGACCGACATTGTGCTGCTGCTGTTGATCTTCTTTCTTCTGTCATCGTCGTTTGTCGTTCAGCCTGGAATCCGGATTCAGCTGCCAAGGGCTGAAGCAGCCGAGACGACCGATGAGCAAAAGGTCACAGTGACCTTGACGGAAAAAGGGAAGCTCTTCATGAATAGCAAAGCTGTTACCCTCAAGACTCTCGGGGAGCATCTTGCAACGGCTTTGAAACGAACGAACGATCAGGTTGTCGTCATCAATGCGGATCGCACAGTCAGCCTGCAGAGCACCGTTCAGGTCATTGATATCGCGAAATCGGTGGGGGCGCAGCGCTTCATGATTGCGACAGAGCCGGCAAAGTCGAAATAACCCGACCGGTCATGAGCAAGGAAGAAAAAAAAGGCTGGTTCGGGTCAATCGTCGTGCACGTGCTGATAGCCCTGGCGCTGTTCCTCATGAAGGTAGAGGAGACGAGGACTGAACCAGAGTTCATTGAAGTCAGCTGGGGGAGCCTCTCTAATATTTCCATCAAAGCAGCTCCATCACTACCTGCTTCCTCTTCATCAGCTTCGTCTTCACCTGCGTCCTCTTCCGCCAAACCGGTTGAGGGAAAAGCGATCGCACAGCGATCCCCCGTTCAACTGCCCGAACGGACGCCGGGGTTCAATGATCAGGATTCACCGCTTCCCGTTGCACGGAAATCAGCCGTCGAAGAGCAGTATCAGCCGGGAAGTTCGAGGCGAAGTGAGTCCGCAGATGGATCAAAGAAAACCGGACCCGGCCTGGGGAGCAGCGATGGACGACTTGCGTCGAATGGCAGCGGTACAAGCGGAAAAACGCCCGGAACAGGTCTCTCCGGAGGCGATGGGAACGATGCAGGAAAGACCGTGGCCTATTCAATGCTGTGGGGGGACGGAGGAAAACGCAGACTTCTGGTTGGCGACCTTCCCGTCTACCCGGACGGTGTAAACGTCGAAGCTCAAATCCGAATTGAAGCGGTTGTCATGCCTGGTGGAAAGGTGAAAAGCATGCGTCCGGTCCAGAAAGGGAATACCCGGCTCGAGGAATCGGCGATG
>DAIPLH010000265.1:0-4826 GCA_036769325.1 Bacteroidota bacterium | reverse complement strand
GATAGCTCAAGGCTCACCAGGATGGTGAGAGGATCTTCACTGGTTCTTTGAAGGGCGCTCCCTGTTCCGGGCACAACAACGGAAGAGCTCCTCAGTGTAAACCCTCTTGCTTCCCGTCCTCACGCTTCCCGAACCAAGAGTGCACCCTCATCTGCCTCCCGCCTCCTTCCCCCATCGCGTCCTCACACAATATTCCAGAATCCTGTCCGAGTAATCGACAAAGCGCGGGAACACGATGTCGCTTCCTTCCAGCAAGGCATCGGCATGTTGCGAGTCGAAAAGGCGGTCTACGCTCACGTATGGCAGCAGGGTGTCAAGCTGTCCCATTAACGCTTCTTCCCGTCCCGTCATACGGGCTCTGCGGCGATCGAATTCCTCAAGCGTTACAAATTCCATTGTGCGGGGGTTTTTCAGCGGCGTGTGGCTGTCGAAATACTCCAGCGCATGAAGCACAACCTCGTGGAGCTTTGCTGCCCGGTCCGGTCCTGCGGTGATATGATACACACCGCCTACTGAAGCTTCGGTCTTCAGAATATGAGCCATTGCGTCTGAAACCCAGTCTATCGGAACCAAATCCAGCTTGGTTTCCGGTGTGCCGGGGACATATGTCAGCAACCCCTTCTGTATGAGCCGCAACGGGATGTAGATCACGTTGAAAGTAGAGGTCTTTCCCGTTCTGGAATCACCAATGACGATGCTTGGCCTGAACACAGTCGAGGGAACCCGGTCGAAGTGGTCCCTGACGATGCGCTCGGATTCCATTTTCGATTGCTCATATGTGTTGAAGAATTGCTGTCCCGCTTCCAGTTCATGCTCGTAGATGTGCCCGCCTCTGCGGCCGGAAACAGAAGAAGTTCCGATGTAGACGAACCGTTTCAGGTTTCCCCGTTCAACGCACATTTGCGCCATAGCCAGTAAACGCCTTGTTCCGCCGCAATTGATTGCCCGCGCCTCATCGATGGGATGGTCGAAGCGGATGGTCGCAGCACCGTGGATGATATGTGTTGTCTGCTGTACGATTCTCTCGATGTCCGACTGCTGAAGTCCGCAATCGTCAAGCGAAACATCACCGCGGATCCCATCAATTCTTTCGCTCAGCGTAGTCATCTGCTCGTCCTTCTCGATCTGACTGACGATGGCCTTCACCCTCTGGTCAACCTGGCTCTGGCTTTCACCTCTGACCAACAGTGTGATGGCCGACGATGGGAAATTCGTCAGCAATCGGGGGATTAGGTTTGTACCCAGAAGTCCGGTGCCGCCGGTGATGAAGAAGTGGATCATAGAGTGGAAGTCGGTAGTCGGAAGTCCGTAGTCAGAAGATAGAACATAGTGGTAGAGGATAGATGGTAGAAGATAGAAATTAGAGGATAGAAGTCAGAGGTCAGAAATCAGAAATCAGGGTGCTGTCTTCAAGATACGAATCCGGTGAATGCTTTCCACACGCCACGCCCAACGCCTCCCCTCCTTTCGGAGGAGAGGACAGAGGGGTGGTGGGCCAGTGCCTTGGAACCACATCGGAAGTTTGCTATATTTTGCAATCCGAAATCCGAAATCCGAAATCTGTAATCTCCAATCCGTCATGTCCTTCGCTCCCTCATACATCCACCTTCACAACACCGGCGAGCTGCAGCAACGGGCTGCAACTCTTGAAGCAATGTTGCGCGCATGTGATATCTGTCCGCACAATTGCGGGAACGACCGGATTGCCGACGAAATCGCACGCTGCTACTCCGGTTATCTGCCCATCGTTTCTTCCTACACTCCTCATTTCGGTGAAGAACCTCTTCTTGTCGGCACCCATGGCGTCGGCAACATCTTCTTCGGAAACTGCAACCTGCGCTGCGTCTATTGTCAGAACTTCCAGATCAGTCAGAACTGGAAGGAAGAAAAACGAAACGAGGTTTCATTTGAGCGACTTGCAGAGATGATGATTGAACTGCAGTCGAAGGGATGCCACTCGATCGGACTCGTCTCACCAACACATTTTGTCCCGCAAATCGTCAAAGCTCTTCTGATCGCCATTGAAAGAGGACTTCGGCTTCCCATCATTTATAATACAAACGCCTATGATTCAGTCGCTGTCCTGAGACTTCTCGATGGCATTGTGGATATCTATCTTCCTGACCTCAAGTACAGTGAGGAAGAGATGGGATATCGATACTCAAAGGTCAGAGAATATCCGGCTTCGGCCCGTGAGGCAATCAGGGAAATGCACAGGCAGGTGGGGACTGAGCTCGTGTTGGGTGAGGATGGACTGGTCAAGCGGGGACTGATCATTAGACACCTCGTTCTGCCCAATGACCTCGCGGGCAGCGGGGAAAACCTTCGATGGATCCGGGATGAACTTGGTAAGGATACGACTCTGAGTGTTATGTCGCAGTATTTCCCAACACACAAAGCGACTACGCCGTTGCTCGACAGGAAAGTCAGGGAACGCGAGTACGAGAAAGTCCTCGAACTCCTCGACCGGCTCGGCATGGAACACGGCTGGGCCCAGGAATACGAGGCGTCGGAATACTACAGACCTGAATTCGAAAACCGGGATCGGCCGTTTACGGGCGGCGCGGAAAACTATGAATGAACGCGGAACGCGAAAGTATAGAGCAGTCGTAAGTCGATAGTCTGAAGTCCAAAAGAGTTCATGCACTATCCTCTGCGTATTCTCTGCGTACTCCGCGCCTCTGCGATTTCTTTTTCCTTGCGGGTTCTGGTTAGGTTAGTTATAGTTTTTCAACGCAGAGGCGCAGAGAGCGCCGAGAATCGCAGAGGGTTTTCTTGGGACTACTGACTATTGACTGCCGACTTATCGACTGTTCCCACGAACCAACCAAGCCAGGGTTGCCATGACCGCTGCTGAACGAACCGAGAAAATCCGTAAAATCGCCGACTTACCCGGTATTCTTGAAAAAGCTGTGAGCGGATTGAGCAATAGTCAGCTCGACACGCCTTATCGCGAAGGAGGGTGGACCGTAAGGCAGGTGGTTCATCACCTTGCCGACTCCCATATGAATGCGGTAGTGCGGACGAAGTTGGTGCTCACGGAGGATCATCCGCCACTGAAGGGCTACAAGCAGGATGATTGGGCACGACTTGCCGACGCTGGCGGGGATATCCAATCTTCTCTTCAGATCCTGAAGGGCTTGCATGATCGATGGACGCGGCTTCTGCAGAATATCCCGGAAGCGGAATGGACACGGGCAGGGATGCATTCGGAAACAGGCCCCCTCACGCTGGACAATCTCCTGAACACGTACTCGCGTCACGGCGAGAACCATGTGAACCAGATCATGAATCTCAGAAAAGCAAAGGGCTGGTGATGATCAGTCAGGAACGATTGCTTTCGATCTTCAGACAAACCGGCGCGTTGCTCGAAGGTCATTTCCGGTTGACCTCGGGACTGCACAGCGCTCAGTACTTCCAATGCGCAAAGGTTCTTCAGTATCCCGAGTACACATCAGAGCTGTGTGGTGATCTTGCGGCCGAATTCAAGGGAAGCCGCATCGAAGCGGTCATTGCTCCTGCGCTGGGCGGCATTGTCGTCGGTCAGGAGGTGGGCCGCCAGTTGAATGTCCGCACGATGTTCACGGAGCGCAAGGATGGAACCATGCAGCTCCGACGCGGATTTGAAATCCAGGTCGGTGAGCGAATCCTCGTCTGCGAGGATGTCGTAACAACCGGCGGATCCGTGCGTGAAGTTGTGGACATCGTGACTTCTTCCGGTGGCATCGTTGCCGGCGTTGGGTTTGTTGTCGACCGAAGTGATGGGACCGTCCGCTTTGCCGTCGAAGCAGGAGGAAAACAGCACGCGTTGCTCAAGCTGGATGTCGTCGCCTACAAGCCCGAAGTGTGTCCGCTCTGTCTGAAGAATGTCCCGATCCACCAACCCGGAAGCAGGGGAAACGCCAGGGTTCCGGCCTGAGCAATTCATCCATGCTCAAACGGCTGAAACACGAAGTTGTTTATCGCGGCCGCGTGATCGATCTGATTGTTGATCAGATTGAGTATCCTTCCGGTTCGAAGGGGATCCGTGAAGTGGCACGCCATCCGGGCGGCGCAGTGGCTGTCCCTCTTTTTGATGACGGCCGGGTCATGCTGATCAGTCAGTTTCGCTATCCTCTCGATGCAAGAATCCTCGAGCTGCCTGCAGGGAAGCTTGACGAGAATGAAGACCCTCTCGATTGTGCCCGGCGTGAATTGGAGGAAGAAACCGGGTGGAAGGCAGAACTTTGGGACAATCTGGGCTCGATCTACTCAACGCCCGGATTCTGTGACGAAGAACTCCATCTTTTCCTCGCGACCGGACTCTCCGCATTGGCCGATGGTCATCGAAGAAGTGAGGGAGAAGATGATATGGAACTCCGGATCCTCCCGATGGAAGAAGCCCTCAGCATGATTGAACGTGGAGAGATCAAGGATGCCAAGACCGTTTGCGGACTGTTGCGGGCTGAACAAAGAATCAGGAGAGGTCGATGACCATGACAGAAAAGCCGGATCGTACCTACAGACTGGACCTGAAAGAGTGTCTCGTGCAGAGATGCGGAGGGGAACTGGCCGAGCTTTCGTACTATGAACGAAACAACTGGGTGACAGTCGAACTCGAGTGCAACAAGTGCCACAAGCGATTCGTGGTGAAGGTGGAATGCTAGGGGAATTTACCACTAAGACACTAAGGCACGAAGTAAGAGAAAAAATCAATTTTCAGCTTCACCCTTCGTGTCTTCGTGCCTTAGTGGTGATCTTCGTCTGTTGACAATAACCAAAAAATCCCTATTTTCTTCTTGTATCCCGCAGTCATGATCCGGCTGGAGTCCGGGCCGGACCTTACC
>DAIPLH010000264.1:0-4831 GCA_036769325.1 Bacteroidota bacterium | reverse complement strand
CCGCTAACGTTGTCAGCATGCCCTCGTGGGAGTTGTTCGAAAAGCAACCTGCGGCCTACCGCGATTCAGTTCTTCCCCGAACCGTTGTGCGAAGGGTCGCGGTGGAGGCGGGAGTGCAACAGGGTTGGGAACGGTACCTGGGCGAATCCGGTGCTTTTGTCGGAATGTCCTCATTCGGAGAATCAGCCCCGGCGGAAGATGTGTTCAAAAAATTCGGCATAACGGTTGACGGTGTGATCGAGGCCGTCAGGAAGGTCATGTCATGAAGATAGCCGTCGCAGGAGACCATGCAGGGTTCCAACTCAAGAAGACGCTTCATGATGATCTCAGGAAGAGAGGGCACGAGGTTCTCGATCTCGGAGCATTCGATGAGAAACCTTCCGATTACCCCGATTTTGCGCGGGAGCTGGGGAAGTCGGTTGCTTCGGGTGAAACAGAACGTGGAATCCTGATCTGTGGAAGTGGCATTGGCGCCTGTGTCGCCGCAAACAAGATCAAAGGCATCCGGGCGGGAGTGGCGCATGACATCTACTCAGCCCATCAGGGCGTCGAGCACGACAACATGAACGTTCTTTGCCTTGGCTCGCGCGTTATCGGACCCGCACCGGCAATCGAAATTGCACAAGCGTTTGTTGCGGCACAGTTTACGAACGAAGATCGACATCTGAAACGATTGAAGAAAGTGTTGGAGATGGAGGAGAGGCAGCGGTAGGGCGGGGGGATGTGAGATGGGCTGTTGGTTGTTGAATGATGGTTGTTGGATGTTCACATATTCGATCTTGGATATTGATGTGGGATGTGAGAAAAGAAGTCGGAAGTCGGAGGTCGAAAGTCGGAAGAAAGTGGTAAGAAGCAAGAAAACGGAAACAGATTAAGGCTGGAGATTACGGAGGAATCACATGAATAACATTCAGAAACTTGCCCAATTGGGACAAAGCATCTGGTACGATAATATCAGTCGTCACCTTATTACAAGCGGTGAACTAAAAAGAATGGTGGATGAAGGACTTCGCGGCGTAACCTCGAATCCGACCATTTTCGACAAGGCGATTTCGGGCAGCACTGACTACGATGATCAATTGAAGGATCTTATCCTCTCTGACCCTGAAATCGATGCCGCAGGAATCATACAGGCACTGATGGTCCGGGATATTCAGATGGCTTGTGACGTCTTCAGGCCGGTCTACGAACAGACGAAGGGACTGGATGGTTACGTCAGCGTTGAAGTGACACCGACAAAAGCGAAGGACACTGCAGCAACAATCGAAGAGGTGAGGGAGTTATGGAAGAAGATCGAAAGGCCCAACCTCATGGTAAAGATTCCCGCCACAAAGGAGGGCCTGCCCGCAATCAGACAGATGACCGCCGAGGGTTGCAATATCAATATCACCCTTATTTTTGCAGAGGACCGCTATCGTGAGGTCGCGGAGGCATATATTTCCGGACTCGAACAGAGAGCGAGAGAGGGAAAATCACTCAACGTCGTCTCAGTTGCCAGCGTATTCGTCAGCCGGATCGATGGCCTTGTTGATGATTTGCTGGACAAGAAGGGCGGGACCAAGGCGCTGGAACTGAAGGGGAAGGCTGCCGTAGCGAATACGAAATTGATCTATCAGGCGTACAAAGAAATCTTTCAATCACCCCGCTTCGCCGCTCTTGCGAAACAGGGAGCGAGGGTTCAACGTCCGCTCTGGGGCAGTACGAGCACGAAGAATCCTTCATACCCTGATCTGCTTTACGTTGAACCCCTTGTTGGATCCGATACTGTAAATACAGTACCGCCACAAACATACTCGGCAATCCTTGACCATGGCAATCCGAGGATTATGGTTGAATCCAACATTGAGGAATCACGGGAGGTCCTTGAGAAACTGGCCGGGGAGGGAATCAGCATGACGCAGGTTCTGCAGAAGCTGGAAACGGACGGAGTCACCGCGTTTGAGAAGTCGTTCAATGGACTCTACGAGAACCTGAACAGGAAGAAGGGTGAAGTGGTTCACGAAGCTCAGCCGTCGTGAAAGGGTAACTGCATGCAACTCGGCTTTGTCGGTCTCGGAAAAATGGGAGGCAACATGGTTGAACGCCTCCTCGGGGAAAAGCACAAGGTTGTCGTCTTCAACCGGGATGAAGACAAGATTCATGAGTATGCGGGGAAGGGTGCAGCGCCATCCACGTCCCTTCAGACGCTCGTTCAGCAGCTCGAGGGCCGCAAGGCAATCTGGCTCATGGTTCCTTCCGGCGAGGCGGTGGATCAGAATATTGCGGATCTCACTCCCTATCTCTCAAAGGGTGATATCCTCATCGACGGGGGGAACTCCTACTATAAAGACACTATTCGCCGTGCGGGAAGCCTGAAAGAGAAAGGCATCCACCTTGTCGATTGTGGAACGAGCGGCGGAATCTGGGGCCTCAAGGTTGGCTATTGTCTGATGATTGGCGGCGACGACGACGCGGTGAAATTCCTGGATCCCGTGTTCCGGACACTTGCTCCGCCCGATGGGTACCTTCATTGCGGAAAAGTAGGGTCAGGACACCTTGTCAAGATGATCCACAATGGAATTGAGTACGGCATGATGCAGGCCTACGCCGAGGGTTTTGACATCCTCAAAGCATCACCGTACGGATTGGATCTGCAAAAGGTCGCCCACCTTTGGAACCAGGGTAGCGTTGTCCGGTCATGGTTGCTCGAGCTCGCAGAGTCCGCGCTGAAAAAAGATCCGGAGCTCAAGAGTCTCGAGCCATGGGTTGCAGATAGTGGCGAAGGGAGATGGACCGTCTTTGAATCGATCGAACGCAATGTCCCGGCTCCTGTACTCACACTTGCCCTCCAGGCACGCTTTGCTTCCCGTGAGAAAAACTCATTTGCCCACCGTCTGCTGGCTGCCCTGAGGAATGAGTTCGGGGGGCACGCTGTCAAGCCGAGGCAATGACTCCCGCCGAAAACCCCTTCCGTGATGCGTCACGGGTCGAACGTATCCCTGAGTCGTGCATGCTCGTCATCTTCGGGGCATCGGGAGATCTCACACGGCGCAAACTGATCCCCGCGATCTTTGATCTTGCCAGGAAGGGGATGCTTCCACCTCGCTTCGCAGTCCTTGGCGTTGCCCGATCGGAAATGACTGATGAATCGTTTCGCGATCACCTTCTCAAGGCAATGAACGAATTTGAGCAGCTGAGAGAGTCGGAATCAGTATTGTGGGAATCCTTTGCCAGGCAGGTTTTCTACCTTTCCATGGATCCCGCCGAAGGCGGGAGATACGAATCTCTGAAAAAGGCAATCTCAAAGACCAGAACTGAGCAGGGCGTCAGCGACAACATCATCTTCTATCTCTCTACTCCGCCAAGTCTCTACTCTCCGATAATCACGCATCTCGGCGCCTGCGGTCTGAGTCATCCAACCGCTGAAGAACACTGGTCAAGAATCATTATTGAGAAACCCTTCGGGTATGACCTTGAATCCGCACGAAAGCTCAACAAGGAAGTGCTCAAGGTGTTTGCCGAGGACCAGGTCTACCGGATTGATCATTATCTGGGAAAGGAGACGGTCCAGAATCTCCTCGTCTTCCGCTTTGCAAATGGGATTTTCGAACCGCTCTGGAACAGGAACTATATCGATCATGTCCAGATCACTGCCGCGGAGACCGTCGGAGTGGAAAATCGCGGGCCCTACTACGAAGCGGCGGGAACGATGCGTGACATGGTGCAGAACCACATGCTGCAGCTGCTTGCGCTCACTGCAATGGAACCGCCGGTCTTGTTCGATGCGAGACAGGTAAGAGACGAAAAGCAGAAGGTGTTTGAGGCGGTGAAACCAATCAAGCCGGAAGAAGTCCATTTGCACACGGTGCGGGGACAATATGCCGCGGGGACAATCGGTGGGAAGGAGGTTCCTGGTTACAGGGAGGAGGCAGATGTGAACCCGAAGAGCGTGACTGAGACGTATGTTGCTCTTCGGTTCTCCATCGAGAACTGGCGCTGGGCCGATGTCCCGTTCTATGTACGGTCGGGAAAGAGACTCCCCAAGAGGGTGACGGAGATTGCAGTGCAGTTCAAACGAACGCCGACCCGTTTGTTTGCAGACCTCCCCATGGACCGCATCGGGAACAACACGATCGTCATCCGCATCCAGCCGGACGAGGGGATTTCTCTCAAGTTCAGCTCAAAGATACCTGGGTCGACGATGCGCGCACGTCCCGTGACGATGGATTTTCGGTATGGCTCGACGTTTGGCGGCAGACTTGCCGACGCGTATACCCGGCTGATTCATGATTGCATGCTTGGTGATGCGACGTTGTATGCGCGCGGCGACAGCGTTGAAGCTGCATGGTCTCTCATCACCCCGATCCATGAAGGGTGGAAAGCCAACAAGCAATCGACGGTTCATCCATACCCGGCAGGTCAATGGGGTCCAGTAGAAGCCGGGAAGATGATCGAGCGTGACCACAGAGAGTGGCGACGCCCCTGAGCAGCCTCAGCGGGCAACCGTAATCCCTCGTCCTCAATTCCTGCCGAACCCCCATTCCCGGCACTCCTGATGGATTCATTCTCAAAAGTATCAGTGGCTGGTGCTGAACCCACCGGGTCCGTTGCAATCATTATTCCTGCCCACAATGAGGAACAGTCGATAGGGCTGGTCCTCAAGGATATTCCGAGGGCATTGGTCTCTGAAATCATTGTGGTTGATAATGGGTCAGAGGATCTGACTGCCAGCGTGGCTCTTAACGGCGGCGCGGTGGTGGTGAAGGAGGCGAGAAAAGGCTACGGATATGCTTGCCTTGCCGGAATCGAGCGGGCAATGCTTCATAAACCCTCCGTGCTGGTGTTTCTCGAC
>DAIPLH010000015.1:6577-17681 GCA_036769325.1 Bacteroidota bacterium | reverse complement strand
CAATGCGCTCTATACAAGCCATAGTTTGTCTGGCGTTCGTCTTCTCAGCGACGGCATTCAGCCAGCCATCAGATCCGGCGCGTCCGAAGCCGCGGACGGTCACTGTCCGTGGGACGGGAAAGGTTGCGGCAGAACCGGATCAGATCAGACTTTCAATGCAAGTGACCGTTCGGGGTGAATCTGCATCGATGGCCATGACGACCGCAAGTCAGCGCACCAAGGAAGTCCTCGCTTTGCTGGAGTCTCATGGAGTGGAAGCCAAGGACATTCAAACAAGTCGCGTTGCGGTGTCTCCCATCTATGACTACGAGAAGCGCGTGCAGCCGCCCCCAATTGTTGGCTACACCGCCGGGAATGATTTCAGCGCGGTGTTCAGGAGCAAATCAATGAGCAAGCTCGGTGCTTTTCTCGACAAGGCAGTTGAGGCAGGCGCATCAAACTTCGGTAGTCTGGTCTATGAATCCTCAGACCAGAGCGGGCTTGAGCAAAAAGCACTCGGTGAAGCCGTACTGGATGCGAAAAAGCGTGCTGATGTTCTCGCATCCGGGCTTGGAGCGCGCACGGGAAAGGTTCTCTCGATCACCGAGACCGGAATGTCGGTTCCCTCTCCCATTCTTCAGAGGGACTATATGGCTTCGATGCAGGAGAGTGCGGTGGCTGCCCCGGTTATGACCGGTGAGTTGAAAATTGTCGCGAATGTGGATGTTGTGTTTGAATTGGTGGAGCCCTAGGTCCAATGTTCAAAGAGCTGACAGAAAAGCTCTCCTATCCTGAAGTAGAGAAGAACATTCTCTCTTTCTGGAAGGAAAACAACGTCTTTGAGAGAAGCGTGTCTTCCCGGGAAGGAAGTCCGGGCTTTACCTTCTATGAAGGCCCTCCGACAGCCAACGGGAGACCCGGGATTCATCACGTCATGAGCCGGTCTCTCAAAGATCTTGTCTGTCGTTACAAAACTATGCGCGGTTTCCAGGTCCACCGGAAGGCAGGTTGGGACACACACGGACTTCCGGTCGAGATCGAAGTCGAAAAAGAGCTTGGCTTCAAGCACAAGGATGATATCGTCCGGTTTGGAGTTGCAGAGTTCAACCGAAAGTGCAGAGAATCGGTCTGGAAGTACAAGGCTGAATGGGAACAGATGACTGAGATGATGGGGTACTGGGTTGATATGTCCAGACCATACATCACCTTCGAGAATGAGTATATCGAATCCGTCTGGTGGGCTCTTCAACGATTCTATGATGCAGGGTTAATCTACAAAGGGTTCAAGATCCAGCCGTATTGTCCGCGCTGTGAGACCCCGCTATCATCGCATGAAGTCTCCCTTGGTTATGAAGACGTAAAGGATCCATCGGTGTATGTCAGGATGCGACTGAAACAGGATCCAACGACGTCACTTCTTGTGTGGACGACAACCCCATGGACTCTTATCTCCAATGTTGCGCTGGCTGTGGCTCCGGAAGTTGACTACGTGAAGGTCAGTCACAACAAGGAGCAACTGATCCTTGCCAAAGCGCGGCTCGGTATCCTGGATGGTGACTATCAGATCACCAGCGAGATGAAGGGAAAAGATCTTGCGGGGACAGAGTATCAGAGATTGTTCGACTATCATCCGGTCGACAAGCAGGCCTTTTTCGTCGTGACTGCGGATTTCGTGACGGTCAGTGACGGAACGGGAATCGTCCATATGGCGCCCGCGTATGGAGAGGATGATTATCAGACTGCACGGAAGTACGACCTGCCCACCATTCATCCTGTCAACAGGACCGGTGAGTTCGGTGACGAGGTGAAGGAATTTGCGGGAAAGTTTGTCAAGGAAGCAGACCCACTCATCATTCGAAATCTCAAGGACAGGGGACTGCTCTATAAGAAAGAGACGATCACCCACAGTTACCCCCATTGCTGGCGTTGCAGGACGCCGTTGTTGTACTACGCGCGCGATTCCTGGTATATCAGGACGACAAGCTACGCTGCGCGGATGATAGAGTTGAATAAGGAGATTAACTGGGTTCCGCGTGAGGTGGGGGAAGGAAGGTTTGGCAACTGGCTCGAGGAGAACAAAGACTGGGCATTGTCCCGCGATCGATTCTGGGGAACTCCACTCCCTGTGTGGGTCTGCACAAGTTGTCAGGAACAGAAATGTGTGGGGAGTATTGAAGAACTGCAAAAAGGGGAGAATCTCCCGGATCCCCTCGATCTCCACCGCCCGTTTGTCGATTCCGTGACGTTCACCTGTCGGTGCGGCGGAACAATGAAGCGCACACCCGAATTGATCGACGTGTGGTTTGACTCGGGTGCGATGCCTTTTGCTCAGTGGCACTATCCGTTTGAAAACAAGGAACTGATCGACGGCAGGAAGCAGTACCCGGCCGATTACATCAGCGAAGGGATCGACCAGACGCGAGGATGGTTTTATTCACTCCACGCGATCGGCACGTTCTTGTTCGACGAGCCCGCGTACAGGAATCTTATCGTCAATGAACTGATCCTGGATGCAGATGGACAGAAGATGTCGAAGTCGAAAGGGAACACCGTGAATCCCTTCGATGTTCTGGGAAAGTATGGTGCTGACGCAACACGCTGGTATCTGATGACCACGAGCCCGCCCTGGCGGCCGACGATGTTCGATCAGGAAGGACTGGCTGATGTGCAGCGGAAGTTCTTCGGAACGCTGGTCAACACATACGCCTTCTTCGCCCTGTATGCGAATATCGACAGGATTACAGGCACGGAGCCCGACGTTCCGTACGGCGAACGGCCGGAAATGGACCGTTGGATCCTGTCTGCACTCAATTCGCTCAAGAAATCATACGTTTCTTACATGGATGCGTATGACGTTACGAAAGCAGCGCGCGAAGTGAGCGAGTTCACAATTAATAAGCTCTCCAACTGGTATGTTCGTAGGAACCGTCGCCGGTTCTGGTCTTCGCGTAACCAGCAGGAAAGCCGCAGCGCAACAGAGAAACTGGCTGCTTATCAAACGCTCTATGAGTGTCTCCTGACAGTAACCAAGCTGATGGCCCCGTTTGCACCGTTCCTTGCCGATGAATTGTTTCGAAACCTCAACGGCGTCTCCGGTCGTGAGCGCGTCGATTCGGTTCACCTGTCATTGATTCCGGAAGCGGACGAGAGCAGGATAAACCGGGAGCTTGAACTCCGGATGGAAAGGGCGGAACAGGTCGTAATGCTCGTCCGCGCGATGAGAACCAGATCGAATCTCAAGGTGAGACAGCCTTTGAAGAGAATCATTATTCCGGTCTCATCCGAAAATGAGAAGAATCTCTTCCGTCAGGTTCAGGAGATCATTCTGGATGAGGTGAATGTAAAGAATATCGAATATGTCACCGACGAATCCGGGCTGGTGCGCAAACGGGCGAAGGCGAATTTCAAGAGCATAGGTCCAAAATTTGGCAAGGCGGTGCAGGGAATCGCGAACAGGATCAAGGACCTGACTCCCAACGAGATTCAGACGATCGAACGAACCGGGTCGCTTGAGGTCGGTGTGAACGGGTCGACATACCAGATCGGCAAAGATGATGTGGAGATTCTCCGTGAGGATATCGAGGGATGGCTGGTCGAATCTGATGGCACGACTACTGTTGCGCTCGATACGGAATTAACCGATGAGCTCGTTGCCGAGGGAATGGCCCGGGAATTCGTCAACAGGGTTCAGACTCTTCGTAAGGAAGCCGGTTTCGACGTCACGGACAGGATCAATCTGAGTTTTGAGGTCTCACCAACCCTCCGCGATCAGCTCAATGCGCAGGAGGGATACATCCGGGCAGAGACTCTGGCTGTCGGGTTTTCAGATACTCCTCTTCACGACGGGCACAGAGCTACTGTCGATATCGGAGGGGAACAAGTCACGATTGTGGTTGAACGAATAACATCCAAGGAAAAAACATGGCAGGAATGAAGCGGAAAGGGTCGCGAGCAATCGCGAAATCGACTGTGCAGATCATGAAGGAAAAAGCGGTCGCCCGGAAGAAGCAGATCAAGAAAGCGACGGCAAATCTCAAGAAGGCAGCAAAGGTACGGACTTCAGCCCTGAAGAAAGAACGTGAGGAACGGAAGAAGCTTGAGGGGAAACTCGGGGCAAAGCACTTCTCCGCGTCTGAATTGAAAGAGTTCCGGAAGATCATTCTCGAGAAACGGAACGAAATGCTCGAGGAGCTTGATAACCTGAAAGAAAGCATGATGGATGTAACGACCGGCGAGTACAGCGCCGAGAGCTCCACCTATTCCCTGCATATGGAACAGGGGACGGATGCCATGGAACGGGAGAAGACATTTCTGTTTGCGGCCCGCGGAAGCAAGTTCGTCACTCAGCTTGATGATGCCAACGTGAGGATTGGGAACGGGACGTACGGGGCATGCCGGGTCTGCGGCCTGCTGATTCCGAAGGAGCGACTGGAAGCTGTCCCGACGGCACAAACATGTGCGGAATACAAGAACACAAACATTCCTTGCGAGCGCGGGAAGATCGCAGTTTCCCTCAAGAAGCACCCGGTCGAGTAGAACCCGTGCAGGTCATGCTTTTCTCGGTTGCAATCGTGTTGCTCGACCAGGTGACAAAACTCCTCGTGAAAGGGGCCTCAATTCCTTTACTGGGAATCTCATGGGAGGGGATGCGCTACGGTCTCAGCGTTCCGATCCTCGGAGAGTTCTTCCGGCTGACATACATCGAGAATCCCGGGATGGCTTTCGGGATCAATGTTGGCGGAAAGCCTGTGTTCTCTTTTATTTCGCTGATCGCGACAGCTGCAATTATTCTCTATCTGTTCAAATCCCGTAACGAACCTTTTGGTTTTCGCCTCTCCCTTGCCATGATCCTTGGTGGCGCCGTAGGGAACATGATCGACCGGATCTTCTACGGGGTCATCTATGGAGAAGGCCCTCTTTTTTATGGAAAGGTGGTTGATTTTCTTGATCTCGACTTTCCAAACCTGGATCTCTTCGGGTATCAACTCTACAGATGGCCGGTCTTCAATGTTGCCGACGCCTCGGTAACCATCGGTGTGATCCTGCTGCTGTTCCTCTCGAGGAAATCAAGTGAGCGCGGCGTTCCCGATCTTCCCACGGGAGCAAAGGCTGATGCAGAAAAAAGCATCACTGATAGCCGCCAATCCGGTTGAGAGTACGGCCCTTCAATGGGTACCGAGCAGGAAATAGTCGTTCCTCCCGGGAAGAAGAAAGAGCGACTCGATCTCTTCCTCGTTCACCACGTTGAGAACGCGACCCGCAACAAAGTCCAGCGAGCAATCCGCGAAGGGCATGTTCGCGTCGATGGCGAAATCGTAAGGTCCAGTCATCAGGTTGCACCGGGCGAAGTTGTCCTCATCTCACTCCCAAAACCTCCTCCACAAAAAGCGTCGGCGGAAGATATCCCGCTCGATATTCTGTACGAAGACGATTCTGTTATCATTGTGAACAAACCTGCGGGGATGGTAACGCATCCGGCTTATTCCAACTATACCGGAACTCTTGTCAACGCGCTCCTGCATCACTCGCAAAAGCTCTCATCCCTGAACGACATGCAGCGGCCGGGAATCGTTCACAGGCTGGACAAGGACACGTCGGGCCTTCTGGTTGTCGCGAAATCAGATCAGGCACACGCATTTCTTGCAAAACAATTTGCCGATCGTACCGTGGATCGTGAGTACCGGGCGATCGTGTGGGGAACATTCCGGAAACCGCAGGGATCAATAGAAGCCGAACTCGGCCGGAGCAAGTCTGACAGAAAGAAGATCGCCGTGGTCACGGGAGGGAAACACGCGGTCACAACGTATTCCGTGAAACAACAGTTTTCCTGGCTTGCTCATGTAAGTCTGAAACTCCTCACGGGTCGGACCCATCAGATCAGGGTTCACCTGGCGCACATCGGACATCCGGTGTTCGGAGATCCAACGTATGGCGGGCGACGGATCATTGCCGGCCCCCGATCGCCGGGTCAAAAACGGGAGATTCAGGAACTCCTCGCGCTCATCCCGGGACAGGCCCTTCACGCGAAAACCCTTGGTTTTGTGCACCCGGTTACTCGAAAACGACTTTTCTTTGAGAGTGATCTCCCTCCTGCCATGGCTACACTTCTGGATCGAATCAAAACCTCCTGACCACATGAAATGGTCTTGCGGAATCTCTGCTCAACGCCTATGTTCTAACCCTTAGAGCTTGCGTCTGCAGAGGGAAAGAGGTAAGTTCCTGCACAGTACGCCTCCCTCTTTTCGCCAACCAATCATTTTTCAAGGAGGATCCCATGCGTCACTCTCCACGACTGCGGATTCTATTCCTCATCATACCAACCCTACTGGTTTCACCGTCAGGTCTCCGTGGCCAAACAGATGCTGAGGAGGCTATCAAGCAAATGACTGCGGACAGGGCTGCGGGCTATTTTCAGCCGTTTGCCGATGTCGTCGGAGCCAATGTCAACTCAGGATACTACCATTCGGCCGCGATCCCGAAGGCAGAGGTCAATATCGAGTTCTCAATTATCGCGATGGGGTCAGCAGTCGGAGAGGATGAGGAGTCTTTCCAGGCGAACACGCCGGCGGGATTCGACCCGGCGACCTTCCAGACGGCAACCATCTTCGGCGGTCCGGGGGCACTTGTCACAGACCCGGAGACAGGACTACAGTACGCCGGATCAGGTGGTATCATCAGCACCAGCCTCTTTCCGCATTTTGTGCCGCAACTGAAAATCGGTTCTCTCCTGGGCACGGAGATGATCGTACGATATATCATAATCCCTGAATCGGAGGACGTCCCTGAGGTAACCCAATTCGGCATCGGCGGAAGACACAGCATCAGTCAGTACTTTGCGGAAGTACCGTTGGATATTGCCTTCGGTTTGTTTTACAACTCGTTTACTGCCGGGGACATCATCGACTACACCGGAATTGCGGTCGGCGTGCAGGCGAGCAAGGCGTGGGAGCTTTTCACGGTCTACGGAGGATTGCAGTGGGAGGAGAGTACGATGAACCTGACCTATATATCAGAGGATCCCACTGTCACAAATCCCGCAATCAACATTGACCTCACAGGTGCAAACACCTTCAGGTTTACTGCCGGCGGGGCGCTGACCCTCGGAATTATCAAGTTCTTTGTCGATGCCAACTTTGGATCCATTACTGCCTTCTCAGGCGGTATTGGGATCGGAACCTGAGAGAGGAACCAACCATGAAAAACAAACCTTTACTGCTCTTGTGTGTTCTGACACTTGCTCTCAGTGTGATGGGATCCGAATGCATTAACTCCCCCTTTGTCGTCGCGATCAACCTCGAAGCAATGTCCGCCTGCTTCGACATAAATCCCGGGGATGGGACCTGGAATGACATGTCTGACCGGATTGTTATTCAGGACCTGATCGACGATAGCTTCGAGGATGATATCGTTGGGTTCCGCCTGTATGATATCCGCGTCAAGGTGACGGAGGGTTATCCCGACGGGTTCGTGGACGGCAGCGTCTCGTATTCCTTCGACGACAATCCTACTTTTAGCACGGTGATCACGAGGTTCCAGGGACAGGCGGCCGAGTTCAAGGGAGGCGGCGTTTCACTGCTTGATCCCGGGACACTGATTACCTACAACCAGGCCGAGTTGGAGGCATTTGTCGACGCGCTGAACAATTCGAACTCTTTTCCACAAGTGATCGTACTCGCCTCAGCGGGGTCGGGTCCTCCTTCCGTCCCGGACAGTGAGGCGGTGTGTGTTGATATCTATGTGCAGGCCGATGGCGAAGTGAACTGATTTTAGCAGTACGAAAGACAATCGCAGGTGGATTTATCCATCTGCGATTTTTTTTGGGGGGATGGTGAGGGCTCTGTGAACATTCAACAGCCAACGATCAACGTCCAACAGACAGACGAATTGCCGGATGTTCAATGCTGGGTGTTGGCTGTTCGGTGTTCACCGGAGAAGCCATCTGAAGACCGACTGCGGAATGGTTGCCCGTCACTGACAGAGTATGTATCTTAATGCCGTCAGCAAGCCAAGCAACCCTCACGACACGGCCCCTGAGAACTGACACAGCAGCGACGCTGGTGTCATGGGCAAGTGTTCATCACAATGCAAACCGCGGGAAAGCCATGATCAAGAAAAAGCTCATTTCGCGTTTTCGCGTCGACCCGGGCACAAAGGTCGACCTCAGGAAATTCCCCACCGATTGGACTGGCTCACCCGAAGCGCGAAAGCTGGGGAAAGGAGCGATCAAGCGCAGGGCTGAAGAGATTCTTATGAAGAACCGGCAGCAATTGGCTGAGGTCCAGAATCTCCTCTATGCAGACGACACCTACTCAGTGTTGATCATATTTCAGGCCCTGGACGCTGCCGGAAAGGATGGCACCATCAGACATGTCATGTCGGGCGTGAACCCGCAGGGGTGCCAGGTCTACAGCTTCAAGCATCCATCGGCAGAAGAACTCGACCACAATTTTCTCTGGCGCTATGCAAACCGGCTTCCAGAGAGAGGGCGTATTGGTATTTTCAATCGATCCTACTACGAAGAAGTCCTTGTCGTAAAGGTACATCCTGAGATCCTCGAAGCGCAACGACTTCCGGAAGAAAAAAAGGGGAAGAAGGTCTGGAAGAGCCGGTATGAGGACATCAACACGTTTGAACAACATCTCTCCAGGAATGGAACGGTTATTCTCAAATTCTTTCTCCATCTCTCCAGGGATGAGCAGAAAAAGCGGTTTCTCGAACGGTTGGACACGCCTGCGAAGAACTGGAAGTTTTCAGCCGGAGACATTGTCGAGCGGGGATACTGGAAGGAGTATCAGCGCGCCTTTGAGGAAGCCATCTCAGAAACCAGTACGGAATGGGCGCCATGGTACATCATCCCGGCAGACCGGAAGTACGTAACCCGTGCTCTTGTTGCCGACATCATCACCTCCGCGATCAGGAATCTGAAGATGGAATACCCGAAGCTGACAAAAGAGAAGAAGAAGAAACTGGATGAGGCCAGGAAAATCCTTGAGCAAGAGTGAATCTCAGATTTCCGGGTCCGCTTCAGGTCTGAAGCCCGACTTCACCATAGGGCAACTCGGAACCTGTCGCATTCCGTCTCCGTTCGAAGGGATTCCGTTCATCAGTGATGCAAGGAGGGTGTTGTATCATGATGAACTTTCTGAAATCCAGACCTATATCGAAAAAAGAGAAAGCCCTCCCGGTTTTGAGGTTGCAGGTCCGAGAGGACAGATCTATTTCGATCCGTCGAAGATCCGGTGCGGTATTGTCACCTGTGGTGGACTCTGTCCGGGCATCAACGATGTCATCAGGGCGATTGTGATGAGCCTCTACTACCACTACGGCGTGAAGAACATTCTCGGTTTTCAATTTGGTTTTGAGGGACTTGTTCCGCGCTACAAGCATGAGCCGATCGATCTGACCCCGGAAAAAGTGACGAACATTCAGGAAACCGGAGGGACCTTCCTTGGTTCCTCGCGCGGCAACCAGGATGTCTCAGAAATTGTCGACGCCCTTGAACGGATGGATATCAGGATTCTGTTTACCATCGGAGGCGATGGTACGCTCCGGGGTGCACATGCAATTGCCAGCGAGGTCAACAAGCGTGGATTGAAAATTGGTGTCATCGGCGTTCCGAAAACGATTGACAACGACATCATGTTTATTCAGGCCACATTCGGCTTTGAAACAGCAGTTTCCGAGGCGCGGCGGGCAACAAACACAGCACACATTGAAGCAAAGGGAGCGAGAAATGGCATCGGCCTGGTCAAGCTGATGGGGCGGGACTCCGGGTTTATTGCGGGTTACGCTGCCCTTGCCGACACGGATGTCAACTACTGCCTCATACCGGAAGTCCGTTTCAGCATGGAGAAGCTCCTTTCATCGCTGAGCGAACGGATCGGCAGGCGAGGCCATGCCGTGATTGTTGTAGCCGAAGGAGCCGGACAGGAGCTCATGAGGGGGCCGGATGAGCGGGACGCATCTGGCAATGTGCGATACAGCGATATCGGGATATTCCTCAAAGACGCTATCAAGGCTCACTTTGCCACTCAGGGGACAGAAATCAACCTGAAGTACATTGATCCAAGCTACATGATCCGCAGCCTGCCGGCGAACGCACGCGACTCCGCTTTCTGTCTTCTCCTTGGTCATTGTGCCGTCCATGCCGGTATGACGGGCAGGACCGATATGGTCGTCGGCTACTGGAGAAATCAGTTTACGCACATTCCCATTCCCCTTGCGATCTCATCGAGAAAGAAGGTTGACGTCGATGGCTTCTGGTGGAACAGCGTCCTAGGGGCGACGGGGCAACCACGGAGTCTGGCGTGAAACATGAACAAGTCTATACAGTCTATCCAGTCTATTCGGTCCATTCAGTCAAGAAGATAGTCGGCAGTCGGTGGTCGGAAGTCAAAAAGCTGCTTCCCCCGAAGCGATCCCTTCGGGACGCGTTCCGCGTTTCCATTCATATTCCTCTGCGATTTCTCTGCGCTCTCCGCGCCCGCCCGCCTGTCATTGTTCGAAGATTGGTCGGGCGGGTCTCTGCGATTAATAACCAGTTTATTCAGTTCCGCGTTTCGACTTTCAAGTCCGTTCGGTCTTGTGCAGTCTCTACTCTTCAGGCAGATGAGGTAGGTCGATGGACAATATGAAACTGGTGGAGATAGCCTCTGAGTTTGGAACTCCGGTGTATGTCTACGACGGCGACATGATCCGGTCGCAGTATCATCGCCTGAAGAATTCCTTCCCGGGTGTCAATGTAAAAATCAAATACGCCTGCAAGGCCCTCAACAATCTGAGTATTCTGAAGCTCCTCCGAAAAGAAGGGGCGGGCCTTGATGTTGTTTCATACGAAGAAGCCCTCCTGGGATTGCGTGCAGGGTATCCGGCGAGCGAAATCCTCTTCACGCCAAACTGCGTTTCCATGGATGAGATACGCAGAGGAGTCGATCTGGGGATACGGATCAATGTGGATAATATTTCGATTCTTGATCCGTTCGGCCACGAGTACGTGACTCGGATCGTTCACCTACTGACCCTGCTGGCCGTCAACGCAATTCCGGCGGCCGGTTGGTTTACCGCGGGATGGTCGGCCGGCACGTTGTATTCGCTGAAGTTCTTGTAGAAGAGCGGCACGTCGCGA